>CAZHOX010000053.1:16367-18425 GCA_964534345.1 uncultured Anaerolinea sp. | reverse complement strand
TCAAACCCTTCCAGATGACTGTTTTGTTTTACAATACAGTATGCCTACACAAGAAGAAATCTACAAAACTGAAGGGGATAAGTACGAGGCGTTGATCGCACGCGAGGATTATCAAGGGAATATCATGAAGTCGCTGCGTGAGATCACACCTTTGGAAGATCGCATCGTTCTGGACCTGGGAGCTGGTACTGGGCGCCTAGCCTGTATGCTCGCTCCACATGTCTCCCGCATCCGCGCCTTCGACATTTCTGAAGAAATGCTGCGGGTTTGTCGTGAAAAATTCACAGCCAGCAGGCTGACCAACTGGCAAGTGGATGTCGCTGACCATCGTCAATTGCCAGTGGATGACGCCTCGGCTGATTTGGCTGTCTCTGGCTGGAGTGTGGCTTATCTCGCAGTCTGGAATCCTGAAACAGCAAAAGCTGAATTGGAAAAATGGCTGGGCGAAATGAAACGCGTCTTAAGACCGAACAGCTATATCGTTCTGTTTGAGTCGCTGGGCACAGGAAATGAGTCGCCGATCAAATTGGATCATCTCAAGGATTACTATCCCTGGCTTGATGAAGCAGGCTTCCAAAACAAATGGATCCGCACCGACTATAAATTTGAATCTCTGGCAGAAGCCGAGGAACTAAGCCGCTTTTTCTTTGGAGACGAATTGGGGGATAAAGTGAAGAAGAATAACTGGGTGATCCTGCCTGAATGCACAGGCGTTTGGTGGAAGAAAATTTAGATAATGGACGATGGGCAATTGACCACGGTCAGTCGTCCATCATCCATTGTTCGTTTTCAAACTTGCTTTTTGAACCCGTTCTTAATCGCCATCACAAGCCCGACCAACATCAACACAATGCTTGCACCTGCAAACGCCCATTTGACTGTGGTCAGCGCCATCAATAGCCATGCAAGAGCCACGGGCTTTGCGGGATACATAGAGAGCATAGTTACAATGTTGATGTTTTCGAGCAAGTCAAAGAACCAGGCGCCCACCGGCATCACATTGAGCATCATCATTTTGCTTTGAGGGGCAAACCCTCGCTGAAACAGCCACGAGATGAGCAGGCCAAATGCAAAAAGATATACAACGGGGTAAATAATATCTATGGTAAGTTCTACATTGCGGTAAAACGGACGGCCAAACTCGCCGTATCGCTCTATCATGCTGAAAACCTTTTCAGGGGTTGCAAAGAGCATCAAATCCAATGGCTGAATGCCACCCTGCCCATCCTGCATCATGCCTTGAATGAGCGGAAGTAAAAAGCCTGAAAAGAAACCATCCAAGACCAGCATAATGAGAACAAGCCAGCCTTTTGCCCACTTGTAAAACCGATCCGATAAATTATTAAGCATTGTGTCTCCATATTAATAAGAATTGTCAAATGATACTGGCTGATGGCAGAATGTCACCCTTACTTTTGGTTGATCTTTATCGCATGGCGGCATCGCCGCCGAGTATGGCATCTTCCACGCGGAGTTTGTGGTTTGCGTGGATCGGCATGGTTTCCATTTCTTCGAGCGAGAACCATCCAAAAGCAGTTGTTTCATCACTCAGCCCGAGTTCGCCTTCCAGTACCTGCGCTTCAAAGTTCAACACAACAAAGAACGCCTTGTTTCCGTCTTTATAGATAACCAGTTGGTCTGGATTGCTATACACACCCAACAGCCGCGTGGCGCGGACTTTCAAGCCGGTTTCTTCCCAAACTTCTCGCTCACAGGCTTCGGCGGCGCTTTCACCAGATTCCATATGCCCGCCTGGCAGGCACCAGCGCCCATTGTCCATGCGTTGAGTGAGCAATACCTTTTCGCGCGTTTCATCAAAAATAGTTGCGCTGCACCCAACGCGTAATTGACCTTCCTTGCCCAGGCGCGGGCCGTATAAAACTTGTGACATTTAACCTCCATTTGGAATTTTATATAAAAAAATAGACCATCAGATTATATCTGACGGTCTATTTTCACTGAACTGGTTTATTTTATAAACGTTCCATTACGCAGTTCTTGAATGGTCTGCTCGATCTCTTCCTTCGTGTTCATGACGAACGGCCCGTAGGGGAAAAT
>CAZHOX010000053.1:0-16267 GCA_964534345.1 uncultured Anaerolinea sp. | reverse complement strand
CAAATTCGCCTGTGCCTTCAAAGACATACGCGAGGACGGTGTGTCCGCTTGGGATGGGGAGAATGAATCTCGAACCGGGTGCCAGCTTCACGTCCATGTAAAGAGGCGCGGCGTTGATTTCCGTCACAGGGCCGCGAGTCCCATCCAATTCACCAGCCACAACGCGGACTGTAACTCCATCTTTTTCCACAACGGGAATTTCACCCGAGCTGACTTCCTGATAACGCGGCTGACTCATTTTTTCGGCGGCAGGCAGGTTCACCCAAAGTTGAAAGCCGTAGATGTTTCCGTTTTCGCTGCGGCGGGGCATTTCTTCGTGAAGGATGCCGCGGCCTGAGGTCATCCACTGCACATCGCCAGAGCCGATCTTGCCTGCGTTGCCGAGGCTGTCACGATGATTGACCGAGCCTTCGAGCATGTAGGTGACGGTTTCAATGCCGCGATGCGGATGCGTAGGAAAGCCGCGGCTGGGGCCTTCAAGCGGATTGTTGAAGGCAAAATGGTCAAAGAGCAGAAAGGGATCGTATTCGTTGCTTTGGCGTGGGGCGATGGAGCGCTTCAATAAAACGCCTGCGCCTTCGATCACAAGTTGAGGTTCGATAATGTGGGAAATGGTTCTGTTGGTCATGTGGGTTTGACAACCTGTAGGTGGAATGTATTACGCTGTTTATAAATGTCTAACATAGGCATCAGGGTCGTTCAAAAATGCGCGGGTCAAGGTCACATGTTCGAGGTCTTCGTATTTTACGTTGCGGATCTCGCCATTTTCAAAACTTAATATTTGGGCTTCAGGAAACGCCAAAATTATTGGCGAGTGCGTGGCAATGATGAATTGCGCATCTTCAGCGATCATTTGTTTGAGCGCAGAGAGAAAAGAGAGCTGGCGCAGCGGTGAGAGCGGCGCTTCGGGTTCGTCCAAAAGATATAAACCGTTTGGAACAAAGCGAGATTGAAACAGAGTCATAAATCCTTCGCCATGCGAACGTGCGTCCAAGCCGTCTCCGTATTGACGTTTGAGCGCTCCCACTTCTTTTCGGTATGGCAGCTTTGCCAGATCTTTTGCTAGCTGCGAACGGCCAACATATTCGCCATCCACTTTGCTCAGGTCGTCTTCCAATTCCTGCCGCGTTTGCGCGATCTGTTTTGCGTAGCCAAAGAAATCTTCGGCACGCAAAAAGAATCCTTTGAGGGTGCGTTTTGTCCATGCGAGGCGCAGGTATTGCGCCAGCTTGCGGATCTTCGCAAGCGATGGGTCTGTGTTCACACTTTGGCTGCCCACTGTCACTGAGCCAATTGCGCAGGCAATCGCTTCCATCAATGTCGATTTTCCCGAACCATTTTCGCCTACAAAAAAAGTGACAGGCGCGCGAAACTCTATCTCGTTCAATGCGCGAACGACAGGCACGTTGAAAGGGAAAATATCCGCTTCACGGATTTCTTTTTTTTGAATGGAACGCAAATGGATCATTGGTTTATTTTATCAAGAATGAGGGGAACGCTGAAAGTATATTCTGAGTTTTCCTGAGAAACGTTCAACTTAATGATCTTTGACTCAGGGATGGATTCCAGCCATTTATTGACATATTCTTCCAGTAGCTCCGCATCTTCACTGGACGCGATGTTGATTCTGTTTCGAGAAGCCAATCTCTGGCTGATAATGTGTGCATCTGCGCTCAGGGCGATGACCAAGTCTGGCGGCGGGAGCAAACTGCGGGTGAAGGAATAGAAGCGATAGCACAGGTCAAATTCAGCATTGTTGAGAAATCCACGAGTGTGAAAGAGACGAGTGAATCCGTAAAAATCCAGATCAAGACCGCCATCCATCAGGGCAGGGACAGCACTTTTGCGTAGCTCGCGTTCTTGTTCGGCGCGATAGAGCAAGTAGTCCAATTGGTTGGCGAGCGCATATCTGGCATTCTGTTTGAATAGCTCCTGAAATGGCCGTTCGCTATGCTGTTCGAGTGCCATTGCAAAATTTTGCTTTTTGCTTAATGCCTGAGCCAGTGTGGTTTTGCCCACGCCGCTTGCGCCAACGATGACAATGAGTTTGTTCATGGAATCCTATTAATTGCAAAACGCTGGCGAGTCAAAGAAGTTGACATTGGTGATGAACCAGCCTGAATCCAATTTTTGAATGGTGATGGTTTGCGGCAGAAGCCGTGGGTCAGTGGCTTGAATGAGCGTGCCGTCGGAACGCTGGTAGATGTTGGTGCTCCATACTTCGCAGGTGTCTACTTCAATGTTAATGTTGCTGATAACGCGAATGTCATTGATCTGGCTTTGGTAATAATCAATTTCAGAGATTTGAACAAGCCCCTGCTGGTTGAGTCCTGCAATTTCGTTTTCCAATACTGCGAAAATATCACCGGCCATGATCGAGGCGGCAATGTTTGCATTACCCTGGCGATAAGCTTCGATCTGTAATTGAATGGCTTTGGTGAGAAAATCACTGACTTCTTTGCTAAGTTCGGGCGAAACATCTGTGGTTTGGTCTGGGAAGAACGGGTCGCTGCCTTGTGCCACTTCTTGCCCATCACTTGTGCCGTCTTTGTCCATATCGGGGTCAAGTGGATTCATTCGGTAATAGACTTCAACGCCGTCACCGATGCCGTCGCCATCGGTGTCTTTATTTTTGGGGTCTGTGCCTGTGCGCAGGATTTCGTCATTATCAGAGATGCCGTCATTGTCGCTGTCTGTGTTTGCGCTGGGGGGAGGGGTGGCGCCTTGTGGCGGCGCTTCGGGAGATTCTGCGGGCTGGGCGGCGAGGCCGTACAAGGATTGCACGCCCGCAATGTCATCATTACCGAGAGAGCGGTGTGGACCAGAGTAGGATGGGAACATGAGTGCGTTGGGGTCATTGCTGTGGTCGAGGCCAAGGTTGTGCCCGATCTCATGCGCAGCTACGGTGAGCAGGTCTACGTTTTGGGTGTCGCTGTTTACCCATCTTTCAGAGTCGTCAAAATGCAGGAAGACTTGTCTGTCATTGTATGGATTTGGATAGGAGGCATGCGCGAGCACATCACCCGGGCCATCGAAGGGGTCACCGTCGCCATGTTCGCCCTCTGCCCACCCGATGAGAATATCTGCTTGAGCGGAATCAGCTACCTCGTTAAAGGAAAGAGGCGTTTCGTCTGCCCATAATTTGAATGCCGCGCGGATAAGGTCACGTTCAGTTTCGCCACTGATTTTATTTGTCCCATTTACGAAGAAGTAAGTGATGTTTGTTTTTCCCCATTGCGAAATGGCACGGTATTTTGAGATGCTTTCATCTTCATTGCCTGCATCTGGCAGGTTGTCATAACGGTAGCTGGTTTCAGTTTCTGTGGTAGGTAAAGTGCGTGAACAGGCTAGTGAAGTGATTATGAGCAGAGTAATGATAAATGCCACATACTTTATTAAGGAAGAGCGCATTGGGATACCTCAAATTTATAAATTTAGTTACTTATAGCATGTAGAAGATCGTGTTTCAAGTGGGACAGAAGTTACTTATGGGCTATTTTTGAATTACAATTTCAGTGTTTATAATCCAAATTATATGGAGAGTGTATGGAAGAAACGATTAATTTAATGTCAGATGATCCAATTATTGCAAAGCTGCATTTTCAGCCTTTTCGGAGTACGGTTCAGCGTGGAGTAGTTCCATTTACCCCTGCAGCAAATGAGCCGCAAACAAGAGAGATTTCGACTCCCTGGGGTTCCCAGTTAACTGCCAAGAGTGGAGATATGCTGGTGTTTGAGCTGGATCGCCCGAATGATGTTTGGCCTGTGGATGCGGGTATATTTGATGCGAGTTACGAATTGTTGGAGCCGGGCATCTGTGTTAAGCGTGCTGTTACCTGGCTTGTGCCGCTTGTGGATGTGACGGGCGGTGACCCAGATCGTTTGGTTGCTGTGACTACGTTGGAAGGCGCGGAAACGGTACGCGCTGGCGATTTTTATCTAGCTAAAGGCGTGCATGGTGAAATATGGCCTTACCCGAAGAAAAAGGCAGATGAAATTATGAAACCCGCTGAGTAACTCAGCGGGTTCGTTTTTTTTACTTGCTTTTTGCAGGGCTTTTCTCAGGTTTCTTTTGGAGCTTTGTTTTTGCTGCAATGGGGGCTGGTTTGCTCAGGTCTGGCAGGCCATCAAACTCTCCGGCAACGAAGCCGTGGATATATTTGGATGTGTTGATGGTTTCGAGCTTGCCGCCCGTTTCACGCATCAGTTCCACCATGTGGCGGACGAGGCGGGCGTCGCGGTCTTTGGGTTTTCCTCCAAGACCATTCCATACGGCGACGAGGGTAACCTTGTCTATTCCACGAACCAGGGAGGAGTAAAGAGCCCAACGGTTGTTTCGTTCATACGGGTCATCTCCTTCTTTGACCTGCCCAAGGTTTTCCAACTGGTAATATTCATCCACAAGCGGGTGGCTGCGGATTTTGTAGAAGCGGTCGATCCATTTTTCTCCACCTGGGGAAACAAATTCGCGGATGTACGAAGATTCTGGAAGAGGCAGGTGTGCGTTAACTGGAATCCCTTTTTCAGCGCATACTTCTGCGAAGATAATTTCACTGCCTGCTGCGAGACCGGCAAGAATGGCAATGTCGTTCGAGCTTGCGTTGAATTTTTCAAGTCTTTTGCGTATCTCAGTTCGAAGTTCTTCCTCTTTTGTTTCTGGGAAGGTTTTCTTCTCTTTGCTTGGGTAATCTACCATGTACCCAGAGAAGAGAAATACTTGTCCTGCAGAGGAGATTCCGGCTGCTTTGCTTTTCTTTGCTTTTGGAGCTGCGTGTTTGTCGTCTTTACTGACACGGCCTACTTCTTCATCCAATATGTTGATCGCGGCTTGTACAAAGTCGCCTCGCATTTCTAACGCGCGGAGAATTTCGAGCTGAGAGAGAGATGCTTGCAAGAAGAAAAGGTTGCGGCGGGAGGCGGTTAGCGCTTTGCGATAGGAGCGGACTACGTTGGCTATGTTATCGGCTGTCAAGGCGCGTAATTCGGCAAGGGAAATCAATGTCCAGTAATCTGCATTCTCAACATCTACTTTTGTTTCCAATGCAAATATCAAGGCGCCCTTAAGTTCGGGTAATTCCTGCCGAATCCGTGCGATATCAGGATCGGGGTCTTTTTTGTCGTCAAAGCGGTCTGCTAAGTGGACGGCAATTGTTGAGAGGGTGAGCGCGTTTACGCCCGGGTAGTAATTGTTTAAGTCAATTCGGTAGCCTTTGAGGTAAATATCAATGGCTTTAATGAGCCAGTGATATGAGTCAAAGGCAGCTTTCAGCCGCTTTGCCTTATCGGGTATCGTTTTCCACGACTCTGCCCACATTTCCTTGTAAATGCGGCCAAGGTATGAAATGGCTTCACTATCATTGGGGAAATCATTCAGCAGGCTTTCAATTTTTACGATAGCTTCATCCACGCGCCCAAGGCGGTTGAGGTGGAATGCTTCTTCTCTGCGGAAAGCCAAGTTTCCAGGGTTTCCTTCCAGTCCCTTTCGATATTGTTCCAATGCCAGTTCGTTGCGTCCCATATTGGCGAGAGCTTTGCCGGCCTCGCCGATGGCTTCTTCCTTAATGAGGGGGTTGCGAATTTCTTCGGTGAGCAGGAGAATATCGCCAATACGTTTTTGGCGTTGTGCTACTGTAACTCTTTGTTTCCATTCGTTGTATTCGCGCCAGAAGCCTGTTGCGAGCGGGGTACGCAATGTTTTTCGATCAGGTTCTATTAATCCGGAAAGCAGGTTGAATACCGGGCTGTGAATCGCATCGCGGTCTGATGCCCATGTATCTCTTGTCATTCGGGCGATGGCTTGGATATCATTTTTCAGGAATTCAGGGTCGGGTACGCCATCAGGTGTGATGTGATAGGGGAGGGTGCGAACGTTGAAGATATCGAACGGCATGTAGGCGCGCCCTGCTTGAATATGTACCACGCCGCGTTTGCGGAATGCATGGCGAATGCCCAGTTCATAATATACATTGGCGTTGTCGATGCTTAGATCGCAAAGACAGAGATCGGCCAGCAGAAGTTCCTGGAACATGTCTGTCAAAATATCGCCGGAGGATGTTTCTTCGTCTGCGCGGAAGGGTTCAAACCCAGCTTCTTCTAAGGCAGGTTTGATCATCAATTTGTATATGGAGTTGAAATCGTAAAGCGAGCCGTCGGCGCCTTTCTTTTTTCCAAAGGGCATTACTACAAATGCATGTGGACGAACCTTTGGCCGCACCGACATTGGACTTTCAGTTGATTCTTCAACTGGGACAATTTGCGCCGTTGTAGCAGGGGTTGCGGGAGTGGTTGTTGTCGCTGCAGGGGAGGCTTGGGTGGTTGGAACAGGCGTCCCTGAGGGAGAAGCGGCAGGATCGTTTTCTTTTGGTGCGGTAGCTGCGGTTTGGTCGGTCATGGTGAATTATCCCTTGGGTTCTTGTGTCTTGGGGTAACGGGAAAGCAGGTCGTTCAAAACTGCCGGAGGAGTATTCGACCCAATTTCGATGCCGGTAAACTCTTCGGCAATTTCTGCCAACCTGGATTTGAGTCCGCCAAAGTGCTCTACGATGCTTTTTTGCATGGCGGCCAATTCTGCTTGCACCAGGTCTGAGGAAGCTTCTTTAGAAAGCTCATTTAATGCGTTTTCCATTTCTTCGGTGAGCACTTCTTCAGACTTAACTAATTTGTCGTGAGTGAAATCAACTATTACATCTTCCATCGACTGTTTGAGGCGACGGTCTGATTCACGGGCTTCTTTGATGACGCGATTGATGAGGCTGGCTTCTTCGTCAAGGTCCGATTCTTTGAGAGCTTCCTGCATGGCTTTGATGTATTCTACATTCTGGCTCCAGAGAATATCTTCTGTGGAGCGAACCATGTTGAAGAACTCTGACTGGGTCTTCTCTTCTTCGTGCAGGTTTTTCCAATGATCGCGAATGATGCCAAGTTCCATTCGTACTTTGCTGTAGTTGCGAATCACAACATCAAGGCTGCGTAGCTCTTGCCAGCCAATAAGGGCGGCAGTGAGGGAGGCAGTAAGCGCAACCCACAGCGGAAGGATGGCTGCTAATAATGCGCCAGCGCCGCCTGCAATAAGGATATAAGCGCGCAATCGCCTTCGCTCATTTTTTCTTGTAACAACTTTGTTTTCATGCCAGCTAAGTTGTTGTTCCAGCCTGTAGCGGAAGTAGTCGTCTCCGGTGATATCGTTGAAGCCCCAATCGCTGTTTGGGTCTTCAGGGTTGTAATGTGGCGGAAGTTGGCCGGCGTATGCTTCCATTGTTAATTCGCCATTCATGCCACGGTACACAGACCTTTGAATTTCTACCAGTCTTTTTTCAAGCCAGATGCGACGGGTGGGTGAGTCTTTCAGAATGGTGCGGTACGAATAGATTTCTTTTAATATTTCTTCCGCGCCTGCGCGAGAGATTAGCCAATCTCCATTGGAATATTCTGTGCTTGTGAATGCGGCAATGCCAGATGCCAAAATTGGGAGGGTAATGAGAAGCCCACGAATAACTACTCCCAAAAGCCCTGCTGTTTCCATTGGGAAGCTTTGGGAGAGGATGGCAAATAGGGTTGCAAGTACACCAAGCACGGCGATCAACCGGCGCATGGACAGGTGCTTTTTTGTTCTTCTGGAGGAGATCGCATCCAATTGTGCGAAACGTGTCCACGCAATTTCAAGGATGGGGGTTGGTTGTTGCTGAGGGTTTGATTCCATAGAGATTCCTCTTGTTGCTAGGGTAGGTTGGGGCAGATCAAGCGATATTCTTCTTCCTGGAAGAAGAATATCCATTGGCTTGGGGTTAAGTTTCTAATAAGGCGAGAGCAGGCCGTTTCTTGAAGTTCTTCAGTTGTGATGGGCACCAGCAGATCTACGTCCCAAAGTTGCAGGGTCTTTCTTGAAACAGTGGAGAGCAGTTTGCCATCTGGTGAAAAGTTGATACCGGAAACCAAGTCTCCGTGAGGGATGCGGGCAACCTCTTCTCCTGTGTTAATGTTCCAGAGATAGACGTAGCCATCAGATCCGGCTGAGGCGAGCCAGCCTTTTTCGGAATTGAAATCCAGGGATGTAATTCTTCCGTCCTGAAAGAATCTATATGCAGGCTGGGAATAATCTTTTTTATTCATATCCCAAACATAGATACTGCCATCGGAACTGGTTGTAGCCAGCCAGGTACCTTCCCTATTGAAGGTAAGTGATTTGATGTCTCCAACTTGCCCCAATGTTGCGATCTCTACATTGGCTGCTGTATCCCACAAAATGGTTTTATCTGCGAAGCCAATGGCCAGGATTGGGTCTTTTGAACTGTACGCTGAGGTAAATGCTACTTCTCCAAATTGGAGAACGTTTATCTGCTGCCCAGATTCAATATCCCAAATGTAGACATTGGTATTGTCTGTGTTAGTGGTGGCTAGCATTTTGCCATCTGCGCTGATAGCTAGACCGCTGATATCTGAATTGTGCGGCAGGGAGTGCAAAGCTTTTGTTTCAAGGTTGTACAAGATTGCCATGGAATTAGAGACTTCGGAGTTTTGTGAGATGGCAATCCATTTTGAATCAGGGCTGACTTTTAATTGGGCGGTAAGCTCATCAAAGGAAAGCACTTTTGTCCCTTGCGTGCCATCATGGAGAGTTGTTAACTGGCTTGCAGGGATTTGCCAGAGATTTTTATCATCTGTATTGATAAGCATCCATTGCCCGGCGGGGTCAAATTTTGCCTTGTTTACAAATTCAGTAAACCCAATATAGCCAACCCTTGCTTTTAGCGTGGAAATATCCCAGATGCTGATATTTCCATCACGATCTCCAACGATGAATTTGCCGCCATCTTGGCTGAAAGCCAACGCAGAACCAATTCCATCTATCGCAGCTTCGAACATTAATGCACCAGATTGTGAGTCCCAAAGCCGAGCGGTTAGATCGTACCCTGTGCTGAGAATCCATTCTCCATTTGGGCTGACTTCCACACGCTGGACAAAACTACCGTGCTGCATACGGATCTTTTCGAGGCCGCTTTCTGAATCAAATACCCGGACTATTTTGTCGTCTGATACAGTAACGAACCAAGAGCTATCTGGGCTAAATGCAACATCTTCCACCCAGTCAGGGTGTTGCGCGACAATCGTTTGTCGTCCACTCTCAGCGCGTGCAATGCGGGCAGAACTATCTTCACTTGCAGAGGCAAGTAGTTTCCCGTCTGGGCTGAAAGCCATCTTAAATATCTCTGCATCGTGAATAGGCCCAGGTATTAGCACGCTTGTCATCAACTTCCAAATCCGAATGCCGCCGGTTTTTGTGCCGATTCCAAGCCAATCTCCATCAGGCCGAAACTGAACAACACCAACTGGTCCCTTTGAAAAATTGAAGTTGTATACGGTCTGACGAATATTAATGTTAATGAGAGAGACAAACCCATCTTTGCGTCCGGCAGCGATCAGGTCACCATTTGGGCTAAGGTCAATGTCAAGAATATCTGTTTTGTAATCAAAGACTTCTAAAGGAGAATCTGTTTTTAGGTCCCACAGCCTTACCTTGCCGTCCAGACTTGCAGTGATGAGAATACTGCTATCGTTTGAGAGCAGGGCGTCGATCACGTCACCATCTTGTGGTGGTGTGCAGAATACCTGTGTCCCTGTCAACGCCCAAACACAGGCGGTGTGATCAGCGCTGGATGAGATTAGATATTGACCATCCTTGCTGATATGAAGATTCCAAATTCTACCGGTGTGTTTTAGTTGAAGCAGCGGAGTGGGCATTATGCTTAGGTTGTTGCGTAATACATCCTCCACTTCATTTGAAGTCGAATCAACAGTTGTTGCCTGAGTGGAAACTGTTGAAAGGCGGTCCAAAGCATCCAGTGCAAGCAATGTGCTTGTATCTAGTTCTCCAGTGCGCCCCTTGTACACATTTGCTTGCGCTGCACTGCGCTGTGCTTTGGCTTCAATTTCCTTTACCAGAGCCAGAGCTTCTTTTTCCTCGGCAATTGCTTTTTGTTCAAGCGCTTCTTGTTTACTAACTTCAGCAGCTATTGCGCTTTCTTCGGCAGCTTTCTGGCTGGCTGTGGCAGATTTCCATTGGAAAATAGCAAAAATCCCAAGGAGAACACTGATCACCATGATCAGGCCGATTCCAATTGTGAGATTTCTTTGACGTTGGATTGCGCTTTTTCGGCTGGTGCTGATGTACTCGGCCTGCAGGGGGACGACTTCGCGGCTGGCATGTTGCGTGGATTCCGTCATCCACTTCTCGCCATTTTCAAGGTCTTCCCCTTGCAATAGATAGCTATTATTTTTGTTCTTTCGTTCCCATTCTGTGGAGCGCTCCAGCAGACGGGTATGCTGTTGAACCCAGCCAAGGTCGGTTTGAATTGCATTCACAAGCTGCGGAATGGTCGCCTTGAAATCATCTTTGCGTGGCCGCATGTAAACCCAATTGGTCGAAGCCAGCTTGGGGTGCATTTTCTGTCTTTTTTCGGGCTCTCGGTAAAGAACAGGTATGATCTTTTTATTGCTCTTAATGCCCAATTCCAGTTCATTCTGACAGACTTGAGATTTGAGCGAATCAGGGCTGATGACGAACACAAACGCATCGCCTCCCTCAATGGCCGCGGTGATCTCCGCCATCCAGTCCGAACTGAGGGGAATGCCTTCCCAATCCACCCAGGCATCAATGTCTGCCGCATCGATCGCGTCGTTCAATTTGCGGACGAACAGTTTATCCTTGCGTGAATAGGAAATGAAAATTTTTGTTTTACGCGCAGCTGTTAATTCAGACATAGTCTGCTCGTTATCTTATCGCGTAACGAACCAGGCAGCGACATAACCTTCGTGTGTGGCGTCTTTCACTTTGAGCCACTGATTGTTCGCGCCGATTTTTGCTTCACCGCCTGTTTCTGTGATGGTGAATTCGTAATTGAGCGGTACACGTTTGATCAGAGATGCGTCACTGACAATGGGTTCCTTGCGCATTGATACTGACTCGGCTGTGGTCCGCACTTTAACGCCGCCTTTGGCAGGAGCAGGTGCAGCGGCTGCGCTGGTTGTCTGTGCTGTGGAGCCACCTGCGTATTTGACATACCACGCGGCGACATAGCCTTCTTTTTTATTCTGATCGCGCACTTTGAGCCATTGGCCTTGTACACCAACTTTGGGGATTGCCTGATTGGCAGGCTCAAGGCAGATGAGTTGCTCGGTGGGGGGAACTTTGCGAATCAATGTTTCATTGGAAATGACAGCCTGACTACGGAAGGATAATTCCTCAGTGGGGACGAGAGCCAATGCTCCAGGTGGAACTGGAGTTGGGGCAGGGGCTGCGCCACCGGGCTTGGGAGCGGGAGCCGCACCAGGTTTCGGGGCGGGAGCTGCCGAAGGTGAGGTAACAGTTACCGGCGTGGATGAGGCGGGTTGATTCTTTGATTCTGAAACATACCAGGCGGCAACATATCCTTGATCGCCCTTCGGATCCTGCACTTGAATCCACTGGCCGTTCACACCAATTTTGGATTTGACCTGAGCTTTCGGCTCGAGGCAGATCAATTCGGTAGTCGCTACCATGCGCTTCCATAAATAACCGCTTACAGAAGGTTCAGAGCGCAGAGAAAGATCATCCTCTGCTGCATAGATGATGAATTTTTCAGCAGGCACTTCCACCTTTGTCACTTTGGGAGGCTCGGGTGGTGTGGTGCTGTACGCATTGAACCAAATAACTCCGCTGATTTCAGAAGCGAGTTTTGCGCCATTATATTTGTAACGCGTGGTCAGCAGCACTTCTTTATCTGGGCCGTCGCCGCCGTATTTGTATGGGTCATAAAGAGAATAATCATCACCCTTTTTTTCTTTTATCAAAACAAAGTGGGTTTGAATGCCCGCCTGTTTGTTCCAGTCCACCTGAAGGATGACGGGTTTACCCTGAGCAACGGCTGCATCAATTTGGGCAATGGGAGCAGGGTAAGCCTCACATGCTTGAAAATCCTGAAAAGCTGCATTCGGCCAAACATAAGGCAAAACGCTTGGGATAAAAAAAGCTCCCTGAAAACCGCCGGAGTTTTTCATCTTTTCGTTGACGGAAAGGGGAGTCTCGCTATAGCCAATTCCATTCAGCATCATGGTTACAGAAGTGAGTAAACATCCCCAGCCGCCAATGGTTTCGCTTGAATGCCCAAGAGATGATTTCTTCCAGGCATCGTCGTTCTGGTAAAGGTTTTTCGTGACGAACATAAGGCCTTACCTCCTGCGGTTCAATAAATTTAGATTAACTGAAACGATTTTACTCGAAATCACTTTGCAATGAACTTGCAACTTTTTAAGGTTGGGAGGACGGGCTGCGCCTCGTCCTCCGCCCAAGCCTGCCGGCCCTCTCAAGCATTTTTTCAGCTGTATCATTTATCCACAACAAACCCACGCACCTGCCATTAGTTCCTCTGGGATGCCTGTATCGCTGGCAAATTGACGCGCCACGAACTTGCCGCCCTGCATGACATATTCAATGTTGTTCCTGTCTGCCAGCGTTTTCAAATCATCCAGCGGATTCTTTTTCACGACGATCAAATCGGCTAATTTACCGGCTTCCAGCGTGCCGAGCTTTTTCTCCCATCCCAATGCCCGCGCCGCAGTCTTTGTAGATGCAACAATGCACTCCATGGAAGATAGCCCTGCATCAGCCATGTACGCCAGTTCCATGGCATTCTCACCATGGAAGTTGTAGGGTGTGGCAGCATCCGTTCCCATTGCAATCGGTACACCCATCTCATGCGCCTTGCGGATGGAAAGCAGCGCGTCTTCCTGAGTCTCTTTGCTCTTTTCCATGATCCAATCTGGAATGCCAGGCTTATTGCCATAGATCACATCATAGCCGGCCTTCAAAGTAGGCACGAGGAAGATTTCCTCTTTTGCCATGCGTTCCATGATGCGCGGGTCTTGGTTAAGGTAGGTTCCATGTTCGATGGTTTTTGCGCCTGCTTCCACCGCATTGCGGATACCTTCAATCCCATGCGCGTGCGCCGCTACGATCTTGCCGACTTTTGCGGCTTCCACAACAGCTGCACGGATCTCTTCCATTTCAAATTGTGCAGCGCCGGGTTTCTCGCCGGGTGCAAGTACGGCTCCTGTAGCCAGCATTTTGATGAGGTCTGCACCGGCTTTCAATTGCTCCCGTGCTGCCTTGCGGACTTCATCCACACCATCTGCTTCGCGGTACATCCCGTCATACCACTCGCTGCCCGTGGAGGTGATAGAAAGTAATTTGCCCGCCAGAGACATGCGCGGTGCCGCGAACATCCCCGCCTCTGCAGCTTTGCGCAGCGAGAATTCAAGGTGATGCCTTCCGCCCACATCACGGATGGTGGTAATTCCCGCAGCCAAGGTGTTCTGTGCATGTTTCAACATAATCAGTGACGTCCACCCCCACGGCCCGTTCAAAGTGCTGTCTGGTAAACATTCTGCCGCAATGTGAACATGGCAATCGATGAGACCGGGCAAAATATATTTGCCGGTCATATCCATCTCGTTGATGGTTTTTTCAGGAGGCTGAATCCATTTCTCTGAAACACCGGCGTAAAGGATCTTGTCATTTTCAATGACAATGATTCCACGCTCAATGGGCTTATTTCCATTGCCATCGATGAGGGTGGCATTTTTCAGAATAGTGATGGTCATGAGAGGCTCCTCCAAAAAGTAGGTTTCTATAAAAGCCAGTATAGCATGGCGAATCATAATGCGGCGTGAAAGCCGCATTATGATTGAGACACCCAGTTTGAAATTTTTAGATTTCAGGTACGTGAATTTTTTGAAACGACAACCCCCATTATGTGTATTGCTTAAGCCACCAGTCAGCTCCCGGCAAATCGGTTTGTTTAACGATCTTCAGTAATTCATCTATATTAAAGTAAACGCGGCGCAGGTCCACATTGAACGCATCACCAGACTGGTCAATGATCGCATACTCTGCCCAGGGCAATAAGCGGGGCGGGTTGCCTGGCGAAAAGGCGAATTCAAAAGCGTTGCCTACACTGCCTGAATTCAATATCAATTTTTTTCCATAACGCCGCAGCATTTGAATGTGAGAGTGCCCGCCGATGAAAACAGAAGCAGACTGCCCTGCAAAATATTCATCCAATGACTCTGGCGGAGTTGTGGCTTGAATGATCTCTGTGGTAGAGATGGGCGAACCATGAAAAGCTAACAGTTCTACACCGTTAGGAAAAGTTATTTCATGAGTGCTTTGAAAAGATCTTATAAATTCAAAATCATTTACTGCGAGACGGTCGCGGCACCAATATAGATCAGGAACCAAATGCTCAGTGATCTCAAGATCCGGTGCCTTTTCCGGATCAAGAATTGCTTCATCGTGATTCCCCATAATGTAGATGCTTTTCAATTCCTTTAGTGCATTCAACGTTTCCTGCGGTTGTGGGCCAAGGCTGATGGTATCTCCCAAACAAATAATTTGATCTGCGCCTTGTTTTTTAATGTCAACAAGAACAGCTTGAAGAGCTGTGAAATTTCCATGAATGTCTGAGATGAAAGCAATTCGCATCAGATTCCCTTTTCAGTCACCATTGTACACGAGAGAGATAAATAAGAGGATATTTATTATTGAATTAGAACTTTTGGGTGATGCCTTTGCCTGAAGATGGGCGCACCTCTATCTGCGCCTCAGCCAGTTTTCCAGTCTATGGACATTTTTCTACTCTGTCAACTGGTGACGTGAATTTCGTCTGCGTTGACTTCAATTTCCAATTTGTCACCGTATTGGATATCAGGAATCTCGTAGGTGATCACTTCAATAAGCGAGGCGTTCTGGAAATGGGTCTTCTTCGTTTCAGGGTGTGGATAATAAACCCAGCCTGCGTATTCCACACCTTTGAAAAACACTTTGCAGCGTGAGAATGAAAATGTCTCCGGCGGGTGTAGGTCTGTCCACTCTACCAATTCAAAAGTGAATTCTGGACGTACCATTTCAAATTCAAGCGGAGCAATGGAAATATTCAACGTACCGTTGAAATATTCGTATAGATCGAGTCCCAGCGCTTTGAAGAAAGGTTTTTGTTTTTCGAGCGAACTATATGGGTAATCCTTTGAAGGACGCGAGGCAACTTGATGCCCACGCATGAGGGTGCCTGAATATCGTTTGTTCATAGTATCTGACAGTATACCCGTTGCGGGAAGCTGTGTATCAGTGTTGCGAATGTTGATCGTCTGGCTGGCATGCCAGGGGAAGGAAAGAGGCGGGGCACCATTTTTAATTGGAATATGGCAAAACGTAAAATAACATCACGAGAAACATGAATGCGTTGCCAGCCAAAACGCAGATGTGCCAAATTTCGTGATTGCCAAAATAAGGTGGAAAAGGATTTGGTTTTCCGATCCCAAAGATGATGGCACCAATTGTATAAAAAAGCCCGCCTGCAATAAGTAGGGATATGGCTCCCATGCCTAGCTGGTTATAGATGGGACCAATGAGGAAGACGATGATCCACCCCATGAGGAGGAAGCTGATGTTTGACATCAGCACGGAAATCTTCGTGAAGAAAATGGATTTGAGCGTGATGAAGAAAACCGCCAAACTCCAGATGATGCCGAACAAAACCCAACCCGTTGCTCCGCTGAAAATGGTGAGGCAAAACGGTGTGTACGTCCCTGCAATGAGGATGTAGATGGCGTTGTGGTCTAGGATGCCAAAAACGCGCAGATATTTATTGAAGAGCAAAAAGAAATGCAGGAGACAACTGAACAGGAAAGAGAGAAACAGACTAACGCCATAAATGGCAAAGCCCACTACATGGGCAGGTTTGCCTGCAATTGCTGCGAGCGACACCAACACGGCGAGCGCTGAAATGGAGAGGATCGCGCCAATGAGATGGCTGATGGCATTGAAATATTCGTTGCTATCAGGTGCAGAGATAAGCGGATCGAGGGCGGGTTTTTGTGAGGACATGGGCGCGAGTATATCTCATTGTCCTTGTTTATAACTTTGCGGCTTTGTAGTTCAAAATATTTTAGAGCAATGCTTATACAAAAGTGCGGATGAAAGAAACCCTCCCTGTGGGCCTTTTCCATAGGGAGGGTAATGTTTATGCGGATAAAATTATTGTGGGGTTTATTTCGATTTGTTGGTGTAGCGCAGACTGTTATATTCCTTGTTGTTTATACTAGGTGTTGGACAGCTATTTGATGAGGAAGCCCTGGCATTTGTGGCATGAGGTGGGCATACTTCCTGAATCACAGGCTCGCCTTTTTCAGGAACTTGTACCCAAAATCTTGAGCCGCCAAATTCAACGGTGACCCA
>CAZHOX010000052.1:0-18484 GCA_964534345.1 uncultured Anaerolinea sp. | reverse complement strand
GGGGAATTGATCACGGATCGAAACCATTTGAAGCAAATTCATCATAAGCTCACGCGCATGAATAGCAATTATGACAAGATCGCGGAGACGATCATGCATTTGGGGCGCATTACTGATGAGCTTCAAGAAGAAGTGATGCACATCCGTATGCTGCCGATTGCGAGCGTGTTTGGCAAGTTCCCGCGCATGGTGCACGATATGGCGTTGAAGGTTAGCAAGCAGATCGATGTGATTATTCGCGGCGAAAAGACGGAGATGGATCGTTCGATGTTGGAAGAGATCAACGACCCGCTGATTCATTTGGTTCGCAATTCTGTGGATCATGGACTAGAGACGCCGGAAGAACGCCTTGCTGCGGGAAAGCCAGAGCGCGGCAAGCTGACTCTAACGGCACGCCATGAGCAGGGGCGTATTATTTTGACGGTTGAGGATGATGGGGCGGGGATCAATGCAGAACGACTTCGCAAGAGCGCGGTGCAAAAAGGTTTGATCTCAGAAGAAGAAGCGGCCGGACTGACAGAGGAACAGTCGATTGACCTGATGTTTATGGCGGGGCTTTCCACTGCCCAAAAAGTGACGGATATTTCCGGGCGCGGTGTGGGGTTGGATATTGTGAATACCAATATCCAACGTATTAATGGATCTATTCATGTGGAGACACACCCTGGGCAGGGCACAACTTTTATGATCGCGCTGCCGCTTACGTTGGCAATTGTCCCTGCTTTGTTGGTGAAAGTACATGAAACCATATTTGCGATTCCATTGGTGATGATTACAGAGACATTCAAGCTGGAGGAAAGCGCCATTAAATCTGTTTATCAAAAGCCTGTCACCATGTTGAGAGAAAGTGTCCTTTCGCTTGTGAAACTCTCGGAGGTATTTAATTTGCCAAAGAGCAACGAGCCGAGAAAAAGTTCATTTGCTGTGGTGGTTCAGTCGGGCAAGCAGCGGATTGGGCTAATCGTTGATTCTCTGGTGGGAGAGGAGGATGTGGTTGTGAAACCCCTTGGGGCATTCGTTGGTGATATCCTTGGCATTTCCAGTGCAGCCATTCTCGGTGAAGGGCAGGTTGCATTGATCGTGGATGTATTTGGTTTATTCAAGTTGGCTGGAATATAAAGAAGGGTGTGATATGGATAATTTGGCTGAGTTTGATCAGGATCTGATGGGAAAACTTACCACCATTGCTGGTGAAGGTATTAATAACGCGGCAGTTGGTTTTTCTGGAATGGTGGGCCGCAAAATTGAAGTGAGCAGCCCGCGGCTTGAGTTGATTCCGTTGCTGGCGATCCCGAAAATTGTAGGCGGGCTGGAAGACGATGCAGTAGGGGTGTACCTTCGCTTTGAGGGTGACATGCAGGGACAGATCATGATGATCATCCCGTATGAGAAAGCTCTCGAATTAACAGACATGTTGATGAGTGTTGACAACGGCGCCACCCAACACCTAGGTACATTAGAAAGATCGGCGCTCGGTGAGTTGGGAAACCTTTGCAGTTCTTTCTTTTTGAATTCCATTGCAAAAACAATTGGCGCCAGTTTTCGCCCAAGTCCGCCGGCTGTAATGGTGGACATGGTGGGGGCGATCCTCGATATTGTTGTTGCAACGGCGGGCGGAGTGAATGAACATGTATTGCTGGTTCACGCCAACTTCATGGATGGTCCCCGCTGTGTGGAAACAGATTTCTGGATCATTCCAGATATGAAAGCGCTCGATATCTTAATTAACAAGAAGTCTGCCGAATGAATAATCCGATCAGTTTGGGGTTGGGAGAAATGGCCGTCACTCGTAACCCGAATGATGTTCTTGCCGCCTTTGGCCTTGGTTCCTGCCTCGGAATTTGCATGATCGACCCTGTGACGAAAGTAACCGGGTTACTTCATGCAGTTTTGCCAGAAACCTTGAACGGCTCAGAGAATGAGAATCCCGCCAATTCCAGCAAATATGTGGATCGCGGAATTGAAAACCTGCTGGCCGCCATGGTAAAGGAAGGCGCAAACAGGGGTCGGATCGTTGTTCGTGTGATTGGAGGAGCAAATATGTTAACCGCTCCCGGACACACAAATACATTTGATATCGGAACCCGAAATATTGAAAAAGCCCGTGTGACGTTTCAGCGGCTGAATCTAAAGATCGCCGCAGAAGAAGTCGGCGGGCATACGGGGCGTACAGTCCGCGTTTATGTGGCAGACAGCCGCGTGACCGTCCGTGTCATTGGTGAAAAAGAACATGAAATATAAACCTCTAAAGGAGTAACAGTATGGCAAAAGTAATGATCGTAGATGATGCAGAGTTCCTGCGCGTGCGTTTGACCAAAATGCTCAGTACCGACGGCTACGAAGTCTTTCAGGCTGAAAACGGCCTCAAAGCTGTAAGCACCTACAAAGACATCCACCCCGATGTTGTTTTAATGGATGTGACCATGCCAGAGATGGATGGCCTGACCGCGCTCAAAGAAATTGTTGGCTTCGACCCCAAAGCAAAAGTCATCATGCTGACGGCGCTTGGGCAGGAATCAGTGGTGCTTGAGGCGGTCAAATCTGGCGCAAAGGATTTTGTGGTTAAGCCTTTCGAGCAAGATCGTGTCATGAACGCCATCACAAAATTATTAGCATAGAACAATATGACCGACAACGGAATGTCTCCCAAGTCACTGCGGGTAATGGTCGTGGACGATTCTGCGTTCATGCGTTTTTCCATTATTCAGCAGCTCAATGAAGACCCCGAAATACAAGTTGTCGGTTCTGCCAGCAATGGCAACGAAGCTCTGCGCCTCATCCCACAATTACAGCCAGATGTCATCACACTCGATGTTGAAATGCCGCACCTTGACGGCCTCTCAACCCTGCGCGAGATTATGAAAAACTTCCCGCGCCCGGTCATCATGGTCAGCAGCCTCACCAAAGAAGGCGCATCCGAAACCATTCAAGCCCTCATGCTTGGCGCAGTAGATTTCATCCCCAAGCCAGATAACAGCCTAGATATTCGCATCACAATGGGCGAGATCATCGCCAAAATAAAACTGGCAGCGAAAGCGAAAGTTAAGCGTTCGACTTCCAACCTCTTGCGGATGACCACCCCCCAGGCATCCGCCCAACCCGAAAAGACGCTTCATTCTTACTCGAAGCTGGCCCCTGTTATTCTGATAGGTTCATCCACGGGTGGGCCGGGTGCATTAAGCGAGATCATTCCCGCGTTACCGGCAAACCTGCCATCGCCAGTAGTCATCGTTCAACACATGCCGGCTGGCTTTACACGGTCGCTTTCAGAAAGGCTTAACTCCCTCTCTCCGCTCAAAGTCAAGGAAGCCGAACCCGGCGACACGCTCATGGTGGGGCAGGTGTTGCTTGCACCCGGCGGATTTCACATGATATTTGATGAAAACGAAAGAGTCGTTCTAAATCAGAAACCGGCTGTGCATGGCGTGCGTCCCGCAGTAGATGTGACCCTCAACTCGCTCAACAGGCATTTTGGAAAAAATATGATCGGCGTGATCCTGACCGGCATGGGCAGCGATGGGTCACTGGGCATGTCCATTCTGCATAGCGCCGGCGGGTATGTGATCGCCGAACATGAAAGCACTTGTGTCGTGTGGGGGATGCCCCGCAGTGTGATAGAGGCTGGTGCAGCCAGTATTGTTTTGCCCCGCCCTAAAATTGCAAAAGGCATTGAATCTGCGATTTATGAAATGACCAAGTAAGGAAAATGAAATTATGGAATCAGAAGTTTATTCGCTAGTCAAAGCCTCGATCAAACATACGCTGAAGATCGACCTTGAAAATTATAAAGAAGAGCAAATGAAACGCCGCCTGGATTCGTGGCTGGTTCGCTCGCATATCTCCAGTTGGAAGGAGTATTTCAGCATACTACCCAACGATGAAAAAGAGCTTGAGCGTTTTCGTAATTACCTAACCATCAACGTGACGGAATTTTTCCGCGACCTAAACCGCTGGGAATACGTCCGCAGCGAAATATTGCCATACCTGATTCAGAACTCATCTCAACATCATTTTAGCGGCGGGTTGAAACTTTGGTCTGCCGGTTGCTCCATTGGAGTGGAAGCCTTTACGCTTGCCATGATCATGGAAGAATCCGCGCCGAAGCAGCCTTACTCTATTTTGGCAACAGACCTAGATCGCGGAGCCTTGCTCAAAGCCAGGGCTCGCGGGCCATATTCCACGGAAGATATGCGTAATTTATCTCCTGTGCAGCGCCAGCAATATATGACCCCATCTGCTCCATATCATGTGGTTGAGAGAATGCAAAAGAATATCCGCTTTCAGGAGCAGAATTTATTGGAAGACCGCTTCGAAGGCGATTTTGATTTGATCGTTTGCCGTAATGTAGTGATCTACTTTACGACTGAATCCAAAGATGCGCTTTACATGAAATTCAGCAAGGCGTTGCGCCCAGGCGGGGTGCTGTTCGTGGGCGGTACAGAGATCATTTCCGGCCCAGCTAAATTTGGCCTGCAGAATTTTGGCATTTCTTTTTATAAGAAGGTTTGATACTGACGAATGAATCTAACCCGATTGTTTCGATAAACGATATTCTGGTCGGAAAATCTCCCGACCTTTATGGAGATGAAATATGGATGTGAAATTTCTAAACCCGTTTGTTCAAGCCGCGGTGGAGGTATTAAAAGCAGAGATGGATGCGAATACGGTTCGCGGTGAAGTGACTCTGCAAAAATCCTCGCTGACATCAGATGACATTACCGTATTGATCAATTTGATCGGCGATGTGTACGGAGTAGTGATGTACGGCATGTCTACAGAGACATGTTTGAATTTGGTCTCAAAGATCATGGGGCAGGAGTTTACCGAATTTAATGCGCTTGCGCAGAGCGGCGTGGCAGAACTGGGAAATGTGATCAGCGGGCAGGCTACCATTCGGTTCGCTGAGTCTGGCTACAAATCGAACATTTCAACGCCTACCGTACTCAACGGGAATGGTGTTGAGATCTCAACGCTGGATTTTCCCCGGGTTGTAGTTCCCTTGGAAACCCAGTTTGGTACAGTGACGGTTCACCTCGCTTTGCGAGAGAAGAAAATAGGGGAGGCTCATCTTGCAGATAATTTTATATCTTCGATGAAAACGCCTGCCTCGCAGACTGATACGCAATCGCCGCCTGTTGCTGCAGAATAATTCGGAGCAGGATATGAATGTGAAGTTTCTAAACCCCTTTGTGGAATCGGCCCATGACATCCTTCATGCGGAGATGCATGATTCTGTCAAACGCGGAGAGTTGCGTTTGGAAAGTGGTGCGTATCACACTGACGATGCGACGGTGATCATCTCATTGATCGGGGCTGTGGATGGAACTGTGTTTTACAGCATGTCGAAAGAATCTGCCATTCAGTTTGCCTCGGCGTTAATGGGAGAAAAATTTGATGCGTTGAATGCGCTTGCGCAGAGCGGTATCGCAGAGTTGGGAAATGTCATTACAGGGCAAGCAAGCATGAGGTTGGCTGAGGCGGGGTTTGAGTCGAATATTTCGACGCCGTCACTCATCATCGGCAGTGGGGCTTCCATATCCACACTTGAATATCCGCGGCTGGTCGTGCCGCTTGTGACGTCGATTGGCTCGTTAACTATTCATCTGTCACTTCGTGAAAACCCTCAGGTTGTTTTGAAGACCCCGCAAATTGCCATGCCGAAAAACCTGTTTTAAGGAACGATGCCCGCGCAAGCCACTCCGTTTTTGGGAGAGGTGGTTTTTTCTGACTTCCAGGGATTTTTATCGAGCAGAATGGCGCAGGTTATCTCGCCGATCTGGGATGGGTTTGAAGCGGTTAGATACACTTCTGTGCCGCTTTTGATTCGTATCGATTTTCGCCAGGGGGCCGTGACGGTAGTGGGGGTGGAGATTTTTTCATTCCCTGCCTGTAGGGTAATAGTTGCAAACCCGCCTGAAGCTTTCACTTCAAAATTAACCAGGTGACTGTCTGCGGAGGTTCGCATGACGCCCAGGGAAAGCAGGAGGGCAATTGCCCCGCCAACAACAACCAAGACGAAGGCCACTTGAAGGGCGGTCTTCATTCCATTTGATAGGTTTGTGAACATATTTTTTCTCCTGTTTCCAAAATGATTATATATCAAACCATGCGCGTTCGATCCGCCGTGAAATTATGCAAGGAAAATTTAATGCGATATTTATGAGGAGCGCTCAAGTAAATCCTCACCCTGCCGAAACTATCTGTGTGACAAAAAATTGAATACTCAAACAAAGTTTTACGGAGGCGCGTATCGCATAAAAATAAAGTAACCATCTTGTAAGACAAATCCGTATCTGAAACAAAATGTAAGACAAATCTAATCAAATTCAAAATTCAAATGTAGGGGAAGGATCCCCTACCAATAATTCAAACATGGAGGTTTGAAATGGCTACTGTAGATATTACCCGAATTGCATCGAACATCGGTGCGCTGAATTCTCTGAACTCTCTTCAAAACATCAATGCCAAGTTGGCAACTCATCAGACCCGCCTTTCCACCGGCAAGCGCATCAACAGCGCAGCAGATGATCCCGCTGGTTTGACCATCGCGACCAAAATGCTCGCCCGCTCTGAGGGCCTGAAAGTCTCCCTCGACAACATCGGCGATGCCAAGAACATGCTCTCTGTCGCCGAAGGCGGCTTAAGCAAGATGAGCGATATCATCACTCAGATGCGCAACAAGGCTGAACAGGCTGCTTCTGACACACTCGGTTCATCCGAACGTGCCACGATCCAGACCCAGCTCTCATCCTATGCTCAACAACTCCAGGACCTCGTGGACCAGACCAAATGGAACGGCGTCAAACTGCTCGACAACACCACCGGTAACAAAGTCTTCCAAACTGGTGTGGACGAAGGCGAAACCACGACCTGGGTATTGCCCGACAAGCTCGACCCGACCACATTGGATCTTTCCGAGAAAGTTTCCGCAGCATTGGCTTCCTTCGTAGATGTCAGCGACTCCTTCACTGGTGGAACTTCAAGCAGCCAGTTAGGCAACATGACCGAACTTTCAACAGGCGATTACTCCTTTGAAGTTTTGGATACGGCTACCTCTGCCACACAAGGCAAGGCCGTGTTGGATACCTCCAGCACCTTGATCTCTGGCGTCAACGCTTTGAGCACACAAGACAGCCCCACCGGCACGGAATTGACTTCTGGTCGCTACAACATCAAGATCACGAATGTGGCAGCCGATGACGATGTCAGCTATGTCATCACCAACCTGGATGACTCCACCTGGAACACCACAGGCTCCATGACAGTCTCGAACGCTGATATCACAGCTGGCAACATTTTGAACACAGCAAAGACCGGCACAGTTGGTATTGCAATGACCTTTGGAACGGACCCCAGCGGTTTAGTTGCAGGGCAATCCATGAACTTTGAATACATTCACAGCAACCAGGCCAAGTTCGAGTTGAACGACGCCACCGGCCAAGCTGTGCAGATCGCACGCAATGCTTCTGGTTCACTCTCTGGTTCATCCTCCTATGCCACCGCTGCTGCAACATACCAATCTGGTCGCGGCGTTAGCATCACCATGGGCGCCTTTGCAAACCTCGCTGCTGGCGAAACTGAGAACCTGACCTACAAGCAAGCTAACAACTTCTCAGTGGATGTTTCCACCGCTGCCAAAGCTGGCGCGTACATGACCACCGCCAACTACGCTCTCGACAAAGTCACCAGCTCTCTCTCTGACCTCGGCTCCTTGATGGCTCGCTTGACCTTCAAAGAAGAATCCATCTCCACAGCCCAGGTGAACGTGGAAGCCGCTCACAACCGCATCATGAACGCCAATATGGCTGAAGAGCAAATGAATGCTTCGAAGTACACGATCTTGCAACAGACGGCGATTTCAATGCTCGCGCAGGCCAACCAGGCCCCGCAGAACCTGCTCAGCCTCTTCCGCTAAGATTAGCTGAACCTTCAAAGCAAGTAGTAAGAATGTATGGGGAGGCGCCACAAGCGCCTCCCCAGTAAAGTTTGATAAGGATATGAGTAACCTGCTGCATATCCAACCCCGAAAGAATTTTGCAGGCAACGAAGGTAAATTATGGCCACAACCGTTTCGTCCATTGATACGTCCATCCTAAGCCTGACCAGCACCTTTCAGAAAGCGATCAAAACAACGATCGAAGCTGAAAGTGCGCCGCTTAAGCGAGTACAGTCATTAAGAGACAGCATGGATGTGCGCCGTAGCATTTACACTGATGTCAATTCAAATTTCGTTGCGCTTCAAAACGCAATTCAAGCATTGATCAGTACCCAATCCTCATATGGGTTGAAACTGATCTCACAGACCAGCGTTACCCCTGCCACCGGTGGAACGACTGTGCTCACGGTCAGCAAAACAGATGAGAGCGCAGCCGCCACCGATTACGATGTGGCAGTTACCAAACTGGCAAAAGCTCACAGCCGCGCAACTGCCGCAGCCTCAAGCCCAGACGTCGCCTTGAACAAGAGCGGCACGTTCTGGATGGGTGGAACGGGGATCGCTGCGCTGCAAACAGAAACATCCCCTGGTGTATATTCTGACTTTGTCGCCTCAAGCTCACTGACAGCTGCTACTGTTTCGACGGTTGCCACGGGTCAACGAGAGTTGGCAACGGGAGATTACACCTTGCAAATGCGCGACACATCAGGCATTCGCCAATTCCGCCTTGTCAACGCAGACGGCAACGCGGTCTCCATCCGCAAGACAGACGGTTCCTCAGGCCTCACATCTGACTGGCAGACCATGGGCAGTGGAGCGTACGACACCGGACGCGGGCAGATCCTCACTCTGAACAAGACCGGAAGCATCGCAAGTCAAACCTTCCATTACACAGCCAAAGGCACATCCATCACAATTAATAGCACCGATACCCAGCGCAACATCGTCAATTCCATTAATTCTGCAATTCAACCAGAAGGACATGATTTCAAAGCTTCGATCGTTGCGAACCAATTGGTTCTAACCTCTGCACAAACCGGTACGAACCATGCCATGATCTACTCAGATGGGGCAGGGCTGGGGTTTAACACACTGTTGCAGGACGCCCAGAATGCACAGTTCAGCGTGAATGGCATGAGTGTTTCGCGCTCCAGCAATACCAGCCTGACCGATGTTGTGGAAGGCGTTACCCTCTCGCTGGCAGGGGATGCAGAAGGTAAAAGCGCCCGCTTAAGCGTCAGCGCCAGTGCAGATAAAGCTGCTGGTTTGATGAATACCCTGGTCAGCAAGTTCAATACTGCCATTAATCATTTGAAAGATAAGATGGCCTCCACATCCAAAACTGAAAATGGAAAAACCACATATACACGCGGCGCACTCAGCGGTGAAACGGTTTTTAGCAGCTTCCGCACAGATATGCTGTATCGAATGAGCCGAAGTTATACGAACAGCGGAAGTTTTAAGCGCATGGGAGATATTGGCATATCTTTTGATAAAGATATGAAGCTGGTCATTGATAGCAGCAAATTCAGTGATGCGCTCAAAAACAACACATCAGATGTGACAGCCTTGTTGGATGCCGGCATGGGCGAAATGAACACCTTGCTTTCACGGTATACAGGGACAAGCGGTCTGCTCACGCGCACCTTGAGTTCTATCGAAACGCAAACCAAGGAATATGATCAGCGCATTGAAAAATATAATGCCGCCACGCAATTGCGAAAGCAGGCTTTATACAATCAATATATGGAATATCAAGCCCAACTTGTTGATCTGGGTAATACAGCCACCATGTTTGGAATTGATCTCGGTTCCAATAGTTAAGCTCTTGTATTTGTGGTTCTGGCCTGCCGATCATTGTTTCCGGCCAGATCAACGCAAATATCACGCGTACGAATTACTCTGGAGGCATCATTATTCACAGCCTTGATGGATCAAGGCCGGAAAAACCTGGCATATTTGCCAGTGGAAGGATCCGTGTTTCATGAGTCAATCATCCATAAAACCGATCAGTGCGGTACAGCAATCTGAAGGTAATGCGCATTCAATGATGCTGCCGTCGACCCAGGCAGATATAAACAATCAATCCAGGATCACCGCTGCACGTCAGGAGAAGGCACAAACCGAAGCCAAAGATGACCTCACTGATATTGGCAGCCTGAAAAATGTTTCTATCCATTTTCGTGTGGACGATAAGACGGACAATGTCACTGTCTTTCTAATCGATAGAAAAACAAAAAAAGTGCTGCGTGCCATCCCCGCTGATGAATTGCAAAAACTTCAGATCGCTGACCTGTTGAAACTTACTGCTTGAGACTATAAAAAACTCATTGATGGAAAAAATCCTTCAGTCAAATTACGAAGGATTTTTTCATTTGGCCTCATTTTGCCGATTTTCTAAAAATTCGTGACTAAAATATTTTGAACTGGGTAAGCCCTGATTTTATGAGAAATTAATGAAAAAGCTCTCAAGTTCGCTGGGTGGATGCCGAAACTGATTACATGGAAAGACAAGTAGTACTTCTTTGAGAAACATATAACTGAGGAATCAAACCATGTATCAATCCGCTTATCGCAATCAATATCAACAACAGGATGTAATGAATGCCAGCCCTCTTCGCCTTGTGATCATGACCTATGATCTGGCGATCCGCTCTTGTGAGCAACAGGATTTTGCAAAGTCCGTCAAAACGATCAGCGCCCTGCGCGATGCTCTGGATATGGATTACCCTGAAGTTGCGGCCGGACTGTTCCGTCTGTACCAATGGTGCCTGGATTGTATCCGCAAGGGTGACTATGCTTCTGCAATTACGACCCTTCGTGAATTACGCGGTGCATGGATGGCGACAGAAGAGAATATCGTTGCACGTCGAACGACCACAACCGTTCCAGCGTATTCCACGTCATTTGGTAATATCCTAACCTGATCGATTGGCCACAGTACGAATAGATTTCTCGCCATGCGGGGAGACTCTGGTTACAGAGAACGGGTACAGAAAAGACCCAAACGGGGCAAAAATAGCTCAATACATGCAAAGCGCCTTTCCGAAAGGAAATGAGCGCTTTGATTTTATTCACACAAAATTTATTTTAAGTTCACACTGCTTTTACAGTAGCGAATCGGCTCCTTTGATAATATCAGTCCAGCAAGGAGAAAATTATGAGTTTCTGGAATTCCCTCCGTATTGGTTTATCAGGACTGACCGCACAACGGCTTCGCCTTGATTTGATCTCAAACAACATTGCGAATGCTCAAACAACACGTACCGAAAAGGGCGGCGCCTATCAGCGTCAGGATGTTGTTTTTACAGCGGATGAACAAAATAGTTTTCTACCCAAACTGGTGGCGGCCCGCCGCAGCCAGGAGAGCAGTTTGCAGGGCGGTGTCAAAGTGGCAGAAATTACGTCAGATACAGAAGCAGGCCCAAGGGTGTATGACCCGGGCAATCCCGATGCAGATGCAGACGGCTATGTCACATATCCCAATGTAGATATCGTAGTCGAAATGACGAATATGCTTTCCGCCACACGCTCCTATGAAGCGAATCTGGCATCTGTGGAAGCCTCAAAAAGAATGGCGTTGAAAGCTCTTGAGATCGGCAGGTAATCATGTCTGTTTCGCCTATTAATTCAAACCCCATTCCTGCGATCCCTGAGATCAATTCTGCACAGAAGCCATCTGCAAGCAGCAGTACTCAACAGATCACACAATCTTTTGAAGATATGCTCAATACGCTCAATCAATCACAACAAAATTCAGACAACCTTATGGCTCAATTGGCACGGGGTGAAGATGTTGACCTGCATACCGTGATGATCGGGATGGAAGAAAACAATGTCAACTTTAATGTTGCTCTGGGTATTCGTGACAAGCTGGTGGAAGCCTATCGTGAAGTCATGAGAATGCAAGTCTAAATCCATTTGGGAATTTTATTATGCTTACAAATGTTCAGCAGCAATTCATCACTTTATGGAAGAAACAAAGTCTTGGAAAGCAGATCACGATTGCAGCGTTGATCCTCGCTGCATTGATCCTGACGCCGGTGCTGGTCAATTGGGCGAATACACCGAGTTATTCAGTTGCTTATACAGGGCTTAGTGAAACAGATGCCGCTCAGATCGTCCAGAAATTGGATGAGAATGGCATTTCCTACCAACTCAAGAGCAGCGGCACTATTGAAGTTCCCAGTGACCAGGTTTACACCACTCGGTTGCTCATGGCGCGTGAAGGATTGCCGCAATCCAGCACGGTGGGGTATGAATTGTTCAGCGGCACTTCCATGTTGGGGATGACAGAATTTTCACAGAAGGTTAATTATCAGCGTGCCATTGAAGGGGAGTTGGAGCGCACCATTGGGAGCATTCAGGCCGTAAAGGCTGTCAGAGTTCACCTCGTGATTCCTGAAAAAAGTCTGCTTACTTCTGAGCAATCTCTTGCCACGGCCTCTGTCACCATACAGATCAACCCCGGCAGCACATTAGATGCATCACAAGTGCGCGCCATTACTCATTTGGTATCCAGCAGTGTGGAAGGACTAAAACCTGAAAGCGTAGTTGTTGTGGATAGCGCAGGAAATTTGCTGGCATCTGGTTCTGGCTCAGAAGATGAGTTGAATCTAACTGTCAAAGATGACCAGCGCGCCATTGAACTGGCCTATGCAACAGAAGTACAGAATCGGGTTCAGTCTATTTTGGATAAGATCCTCGGCCCGAACCGCGCCGCTGTTCAAGCAACCGTAGAGATGGATTGGACTCAGCGCGAAATTACATCCAACACCTATTCTCCAACTGAAGTTGCCCTTCGTAGTTCACAGACGATCAATGAAACATCAAACAGCGGCGGCACGGCTGGCGGCGTTCCGGGGGCGGCATCGAACCTGCCAACGCCAGTAGCTACTACAACCGGCACAGGCACCGAAAGCTATCAGCGCAGCGAAGAGACTCTTAATTATGAAGTAAGCCAGGTGCAATCTCACGAGATTATGGCGCCAGGAGAAATCAGCCGCATCTCTGTTTCCGTCATGGTGGATGGCATCAGCGACCCAGCTCAGATGGAAATTATCAAATCAGCCGTGCAGGTTGCAGCCGGAATTAACGAAGCCCGCGGCGATCAGATCTCTGTTGAATCCTTTGATTTTGACCGAACCGCCATGGATGCCTTGGCTGCCGACCTTGCAAAACAACAGCAACAAGAACTTTATTTACGAATTGGTCTCGGTGTTGCATCGGCGCTGGTTGTCCTTGCTTTGCTCTTCTTTATCCTTCGCTTAATCAACAATACGCGCAATGCATCCAAAGAATCCTGGAAGGCTGTGTTGCGGCCCGTAGGCGAAGTAGCATCCCTTACCGATATGGGCTACAGAGATGCTGCCATGAAATTACAGGATGATCTATCGACAGCGCTTTCACGCCTTGCAGACAAGGAAAAATCAACCCCTGCAAAACCTGATAACAACGACGTGGTTGTGCAGTTACGCTCCAAGAATCAATCAGCCCGCGCCACAGAAGATGAACAAAATGCCCGTGTCATTTCAAGATTGACAGAAGAGAATCCTGCAACCGTAGCTGAGATTATTCAGATATGGTTGAACGAGGGCGAGGGTAAAAAGTCATGACGACTGGAATTGAAAAAGCTTCCGCGCTTCTTCTTGGACTTGGAGTTGATCGGTCGTCCCGGGTATTGCAGTACCTGAATGAGGGTGAGATCGAGCAAGTACTCATGGTGTTGGGAAAACCTGGCACTGTGGCTCCTGAAATTCGGCACGAGGCGCTGCAAGAAGCCTGCGAACTTAGCATGTCAGATACGGCCGAGATGCGCGGAGGGATCGAATATTCCCGCCAGCTTTTGGCTCGCGCAGTTGGCCCGCGCCGAGGTACTGAAATTCTGGAACGTATTTCTGTCCACCAGCAGCTTTCTTCATTTGACATGTTGAAGAATGCAAACACAACCGAGGTTGCAAGCCTGCTTCAAGAGGAAATGCCTCAAACGATTGCACTGGTTCTTTCTTATCTCGAAGCGAAGGTCGCTGCCGATATTTTGACGAGCATGCCAAAGGAAATTCAGATCGAAGTGACCTTGCGCCTCGCCGCCATGGATCGTGTCTCTCCGCAGGTGGTGCAGCAGGTTGAAAAAAGCCTCAAGAGCAAATTATCCAGCGTGATTAACGAAGCCGATTTTCGCGCTACGGGCGGGGTGACGTTTTTAGTGAAGGTGCTCAATCAGGTGGATCGCGGTGCGCAAAAATCCATCTTTGATGCGTTGGAAGCAACCAATGCCAAACTGGTGGAGGAGATTCGCGCCAACATGTTCACCTTTGATGATGTCATCAAACTGGATGACCGCGCCATGCAGCGTGTCTTGCGCGACATCAACAAATCAGACCTTGCGCTGGCGCTCAAAGGTGCGCCGGATCGCCTCAGAGAAAAAATATTTGCGAATGTCTCAGAACGGGCACGCGAAAACCTGAAAGAGGAAATTGACATCCTTGGCCCGCAACTGGCAAAGAATGTGTACACCGCTCAACGCAAAATTGTGGATGTTTGCCGCTCGCTGGAGGAAGCCGGTGAAATTGTGATCGCAGGTGGAGGTGGTGAAAATGAAGTCATCGCCTAGATCGCACGCAAACCCATCGTTGCCAGCGTGGAATCCGCCCGACCTGAGCGGACAGCCGTCTGTCAATTTGCCGAGCGACCACAAGGAAAAAGTACTTGCGATCTTCAAAAATGAAGATGAGGAAAATACAGAAGAACAGGTAAAAGAAGAAAAAAAATTAATTCATTCAAAAGGGAAAAATAGAAATTTTGCAGCATGGCAGCCAGGCATTTTGGGGCAGCAGCCAGCAGCCTTGAACATGGGTGGGTGGGACTTCCTCGAAGTATCTGATACTCCTTTTGATAGATCATGGAAAGTGCAGAAACCAAACCATTTTTCGGATGGACATGATCAATCAGAAAAAGAAGTTTCAGCGCTTCTTGAACAGGCTCGTTTGCAAGCCGAAGAGATCATCCTTGCTGCTCAAGCAGAAGCTGATGAGGTTCTTCTGCAAGCTCAAGCTGAGATCGATGAGCAAAAAAAAGAAGGCTATCAGCAAGGCAGGGATGAAGCCCGCGCTGAAATTGAAACCACTGTGAGTGCCGTACGAACAATGGTGACAGAGGTTGAAGGTTGGAATAAAGAACTTCTTTCGCAGAGCGAGACAATTTTTGTGGCAATGTTGAAGGATATTTCAAGGAAGATGTTTGGTGATGGTGTGAGGTTGGATGCCCAAAATTTGCACGCCAATCTCAACCGTATTATGGAAAACGCCCACGGGTTGGGAGCGTTGAAAATTTTCCTCAACCCAAATGATGCCCGCCTGCTCGACCCATCGTGGGATGAACAGCAAATGCTGAGTTTGGGCGAGCAGGTAAAGATCATTCCCTCTGGCAATGTGTTGCCAGGCGGCTGTTTGATAAAAGGAAATATCGGAACCGTGGATGCGCGTGTGGAAACGCAGTTGAATGCCATTTTGAAAACCTTTGATGACCCAGACTCAGTAGAAATATAAACCATGCCAAAAAGTAATCTTGACCTCGCTCATTTTCGCAACACAATAGCCCAGGTGAATCCACTCTCCATTACCGGACGGGTCGTGCAAGTCGTTGGCCTGACCGTGGAGACAATGGGCTTGAACTGCCAGATCGGTGAAATTTGCGAGATTCAAACCGGCAATCGATCCTCTCTGATTGCAGAAGCCATTGGGTTCCGAAATAACCGCATGTTATTGATGCCCTTGGGAAGCATGGAAGGCATTCAGCCAGATAGCGTTGTCCGCTCGGTTTCACAGGTATTCAAAGCTCCGGTCGGACGATCCCTGATCGGCCGAGTCCTGAACGGGCTGGGAGAACCAATTGATGGCAAGGGACCATTGAAAATATCCAGCCGTGCCTCGATCAACCAGACTCCTCCGCATCCTTTGCAGCGCTCTGCAATTGGTGAACCACTTGTCACAGGTGTTCGAGTCATTGACGGAATGTTGACCTGCGGCAAGGGTCAGCGCATGGGAATTTTTGCAGGCAGCGGTGTTGGAAAAAGCACCCTGCTCGGCTCCATTGCCCGCAACTCAGAAAGTGATATTGCTGTGATTGCCCTCATTGGCGAGCGCGGACGTGAAGTGCGCGAATTTTTGGAACGTGACCTCGGCCCCGAAGGTTTGGCGCGCTCGGTCATCATTGTCTCTACATCTGACCAGCCTGCGCTGATGCGTTTGAAAGCCGCATCCGTTGCCATGACCATTGCTGAATATTTTCGAGACGAAGGCATGGATGTGATGTTCATGATGGACTCGGTCACACGTTTTGCAATGGCACAACGCGAGATCGGCTTATCCATCGGCGAACCGCCAGCCAGCAAGGGATATACCCCGTCTGTGTTTGCCATGCTGCCCCGCCTGTTGGAACGCGCCGGAAAAGGGGAGACGGGTTCGATCACCGGCTTCTTCACGGTGCTGGTCGAAGGCGATGATTTCAATGAGCCGATCTGCGATGCAGTGCGCGGTATTTTGGATGGTCACATCATCCTCAGCCGAACTCTTGCTGCCAGAAATCACTACCCTGCCATTGATGTGCTCAACAGCGTCAGCCGTGTAATGCCCGCCCTAACCACAAAAGAACATTTACAACTTGCTGCGTTTGCAAGAAAAAACCTTGCCGTCTTTGAAAAATTCCGCGACCTTGTGAATATTGGCGCCTATGTCAAAGGCTCCGACCCTGAAGCAGATACAGCCCTGCTCGTCATGCCGGAGATCAACCGCTTTCTTCAACAAGGCGTTTCAGATGTGAGTTCATTCAGCAACACCTTGCAATCTCTCGCTGAGATCAGCCGCGTTTCATCTATGAATTGAGCTGAGGCAAAACAACCATGATCCCAAAATTCTCATTGCAAAATGTTTTAGACCTTCGCCACGGAAAAGTGGAGCTCTTGGAGATCGAGCTTGGAAAATTGATGGCGATCCATCAGGAAACTCAAAATTTGCATACCTCGTTGGGGCAATACCTTGAAAGCCTTCTCAATCAATTGAGTGCAGCACAAACAGGAGATATTGACCTCGTCAACCTAAACCTTCTGCGCTTGAACGTTTTACAGGTCAACAAACATATCGACCTGGTGAGGTTGGAACTGAAAAAGCAAACCGTTGAAATTGAAAACAAAAGAGCTCAATTGGTTCAAGCCAAACAATCCGAAGAAACATTGGAAATTCTCAAACGGAAGCGCAACGAAGTGTATGCCGCAGAACAGCTTCAGATCGAAGCGCAGGCGCAGGATGATATTTATATTGCCCGTGCCTTCCGCAATCAACAGCAAGGAGCTTCATAATGGATAATTCCATTTTCACAGGTCAGATCCAGTCTGTCATGCAGAATCTCATGTTGACTCTGCTCGAAAGACTGCTAAAAAGATTGGACTCTAAAACTCAAAGCAGCAGTGCAACAACTTCCGCTACGACCGGCGCTCAGTCTGTTGCAACAACTTCAGCAGGCAATGCTGTGACTGGAGATTTTGCCAGCCTCATTAATAAAGCAGCCGAAAAATACAACGTCGATCCCGATCTCATTCAAGCCGTCATCAAAGCGGAATCCAATTTCAACCCCAATGCCGTATCTTCTGCCGGTGCGCAAGGACTGATGCAGCTCATGCCCGCCACAGCTCGTGGACTCGGCGTCACAGACTCGCTCGACCCCGCGCAAAACATCGAAGGCGGCACTCGCTTCCTCAGCCAGTTATTGAGTCATTACAGCGGCAATGTCCGTCTTGCTGTCGCTGCCTACAACGCAGGCCCAGGCGCAGTGGATAAATACAACGGCATTCCCCCCTACGCCGAAACTCAAACCTATGTAAACCGCGTGCTGGGCTACTTCAACTCCAGCAATGAGTGGCAGGCATAACCATGAGCGATTCCCTTTTTTCAGATGTCTCTTCGCTTACAGCAAAAGCAGCGCTTACAGGCCTCAGCCTCAAACAGCAAGCCATTGCCCGCAACATCGCCAACATCGATACTCCCGGCTATCAAGCACAAACTGTCAACTTTCAGCAAGCCCTTTCGCGCCTCATGGATAACAACGTATTGTTGCCAATGAAAACCACTCACGAGGCCCACCTCACCACCGCCGAGAGCGAACCTTTGCTCTCAACCTCCTTGCGCCCGGGCGGTACCTTGCGCGCCGACCAAAACAATGTTGACATCGATGTGGAAATGGCAGATATGTCCGAAGCTGGCATTCAATATCAGGCCATCAGTCAGGCTGTTTCCAAAAAACTACTTCTTCTCAAAACACTGGCGAAATAATTCGTGATCATGCCTCTCAGCCTTCAACCCGCACTACCTTCCTCTTCTGCAAATGGATTGCCCGCGCAATCCGTGGATGTTGCTGCATCGCAGCCGCTTTCATTTGAAGAGGTCTTGAAGGTTGAAGAAAAGAAATTGCATCCAGAGATAAATGCTCAATCGGCAGCCGCTTTTCTTGCGACGATTCAACCGCCAGCCATGCCGGAATCCATTCATGGATTGG
>CAZHOX010000051.1:0-18725 GCA_964534345.1 uncultured Anaerolinea sp. | reverse complement strand
AAAAACCCCAAACTGGTGAGGGTTGGATCAACGGCGGTTTTTTTGTGTTAGAGCCAAAAATCGTTGATTATATTCACGACTACCTAACCCCATGGGAGCAAAGTCCATTAGAAAAACTTTCTTCAGAAGGGCAGCTTGTAGCTTATCATCATGGAGATTTTTGGCATTGTATGGACACCTTGCGGGATGTTCAATTACTTAATAAACTTTGGGAAGAAAAGAATGCTAAATGGAAAATATGGGAGTAAAAATGCGCGTATTATTAACTGGCCATAACGGCTATATTGGAACTGTGATGTTCAAAATGCTACAAGATGCCGGACATGAAGTTTTGGGCTTAGATACAAATTTCTTTCAAGATTGCATTCTGGGCAGTATCAATCATGATACCAATACTCTTAGAAAAGACATTCGAGATGTTGTGGTTTCTGATTTGCAAGGATATGATGCAATCATACATCTTGCTGCTTTATCAAATGACCCATTGGGTGATTTTAAAAAAGAATGGACTTACGATATAAATCTACATGCCACATTAAGAATAGCAGAACTTGCCCGCGATGCTGGCGTACAAAGGTTTTTATATGCATCATCATGCAGCATGTACGGTGCTGGGAAAGGAGACGATTTATTGACCGAAGACTCTCCGCTCCTGCCAATAACTCCATATGCAGAATCAAAGGTGCGAGCAGAAGCGGGGCTTGAAAAAATGGCCAATAATGAATTTTCGCCTATTTTTCTTCGTAATGCTACTGCTTATGGCTTTTCCCCTCGTCTTCGCGCTGATATTGTGCTGAACAACCTGACTGCCTGGGCCTACACAACAGGAAAAGTTCGTATCTTAAGTGACGGTACTCCCTGGAGACCAATAGTTCATATTGAAGATATATCCCAAGCATTTATGCTAAGTCTTTCAGCTCCACGCGAGGTTATTCATAATCAAGCATTTAATGTCGGAGGAAATTCTGAAAACTATCGCGTTCGAGATTTGGCAGATATTGTAAAAGAAACTGTACCCAATTCAAGTGTGGAATATGCGGGTCAAAATAGCTTCGACCCAAGGAATTACCGCGTTGACTTTTCCAAGATCAATAAGCTCCTGCCAAATTTCAAACTCCAATGGAATGCACGCAGGGGCGCCCAACAGTTATACAAAGCATACAATGACAATCATTTGACTAAAGAGGACTTTGATGGGCGAAAATATATTAGATTAAACCAGTTAAAACACTTAATTAATAACGACCATCTGGATGAAAGCTTACGCTGGAAAAAATCTAATAATTGATAGCATTACCCATCTCAAAAGAATTTCTCGCATATCGAAATATACATTTTGGAGAGTCATTAATGTTCACATGCCGTTCCTGTGGCGATTCAGCCGTATTACCTATATTATCTTTGGGGAGTAACCCACTCGCAAACGCATTGCTTACACTTGAAGAATTAAGTTTGCCAGAGGAAAGCTATCCCCTTAATTTAGTTTTTTGCCCAAAATGTACATTACTGCAAATCACTGAGACTATTCCACCAGAAAAGCTATTTCGTGAGTATCTCTATTTTTCATCGTTTTCAGAAACCGTCTTGGAAAACGCCAGAAACCTAACCGATCAAATTTTAAAACGATGCAAACTTAACAAGGATAGTCTTGTGTTAGAAATAGCCAGTAATGATGGCTATTTATTGAAAAATTATAAAGAACAAGGAATACCGGTCTTAGGGGTGGAGCCAGCAAAAAATATTGCACAAGTGGCTGAAGAACGCGGCATTCCTACCGTCAGCGAGTTTTTTGGTTTGGATTTGGCAGAGCAACTGAAAGGTAAAGGCGAAGCGGCAGATGTTATCCATGCCAACAATGTTGTTGCGCATGTCGCAAACCTGCACAGCGTTGTACAGGGCATTGCAGTCCTTCTCAAGCCCGACGGGGTAGCAATCATCGAAAATCACTACGCCAAGGATTTAATTGATAGTGTTGAATTTGATTCTATCTACCACGAGCATTTGTGTTATTACTCGGCAACATCATTCCGCAATCTTTTTATTCAGCACGGGCTTACGCTAGTCGATGTGGAACGACTGCCAATACATGGCGGGTCTCTACGCGTATATTTTCAACGATCTGATGGTCCATGTTCGCTGGCTTTGGAAGGTGGAAAACGTGTAGCTGCGCTTCTTGATGAGGAAAAGCAATGGGGGGTATCTGAACTTAGTTTTTATAATGGATTCAGTGAAAAGGTAAGCCGCTTAAGAGGTGACTTGCTTGACTTGTTAAAAAACATCAAAGATGAGAAAAAGCGAATTGCTGTTTATGGTGCTTCAGCCAAAAGCACAACTCTTCTAAATTATTTTGGGATCGGGTCAGAAACTCTGGAATATGTAGTAGACCGAAGTACCGTTAAGCAAGGCAGGTTTACTCCGGGCACACACCTTCCAATATATTCGCCCGAAAAATTAGTAGAAGATATTCCTGATTATGTTTTGTTATTAACATGGAATTTTGCAGATGAAATACTAAAGCAACAAAGTGAGTATCGGGCACTGGGCGGTAAATTTATTATTCCAATTCCTGAATTAAGAGTCGTTTGAGCCTGTATGATTTTCACAGAAACTCAATTACAAGGTGTATATATAATTGATCTTGAGCCGCAAAATGACGATCGAGGATTTTTCGGGCGGACATGGTGCCAACAAGAGTTCACAGAACGGGGATTAAATCCACAGCTGGTCCAATGTAACATCTCTTACAATATAAAACGTGGCACATTACGTGGAATGCACTATCAATCCCACCCTTATCAAGAAGCAAAATTGGTACGCTGTACATCAGGAAAAATATATGATGTCATTATTGATCTACGCCCAGATTCTACTACATTCAAAAAATGGCTGGCTTTTACATTGACTGGGAATAGTTACCGCTCAATTTACATTCCTGAAGGCTTTGCTCATGGATTCCAGACCCTAGAAGATAATACCGAGGTGTTCTACCAAATGTCAGAATTCTTCCATCCCGAGGCAGCAAGAGGGGTACGCTGGAATGACCCAGAATTTCAGATTGAGTGGCCGATTGAATCTTTGATTATTTCAGAAAAAGATAAAAACTATCCATACTGGAATATGATGAAATGAAAGTTTTTGTTACTGGCGCATCTGGCTTTATTGGATCTCATGTAGTTAGAGCATTGATAAATGCAGGGCACACTGTCTTAGCTCTTACTACTGCCAGCGACAATTTATGGAGACTCAAGGACATCCGCTCACATTTTGAAATCCTACAAGGCAGGCTGGAAGATGTTGTGAATATGAAGACTCTTCTATCCGCATGGAAACCAGAGGTTTGTATTCACCTTGCATGGTATGCTGAACCCGGGAAATACCTGAATTCACCAGAAAATCTCAACTCACTACAAGGAAGTTTGAGTCTTTTACAAATATTATCAGAGTGCGGGTGCAAGCAATTCATTGGCGCAGGAACATGTGCTGAATACAAAATGAAATCCGAGATCCTGGCTGAAACAGATGATACTGACCCAGAGACTTTATATGCTGCATCAAAATTATCTTTTCAAATGCTTGCAAAACAAATATGCACAAAGACTGACATATTGTTCACATGGGGACGCATCTTTTATCCATATGGGCTGCAGGAGGATGCCCGAAGGCTAATACCATCAGTGATTCTCAAGCTCTTGAAAAATGAGGTCTTTTTAGCATCACCCGGCGAACAACTACGCGACTATATACACGTTACTGATGTGGCCAGCGCATTTTTGAAGCTAGCTGAAAAGCAGGAATCGGGCGTATTCAATATATGCTCCTCTCAACCAGTTACCATTAAGAATTTACTTGAAGTAATTGGTGACCTAATGGGAAAAGATAATCTTCTCGCTTATGGAGCACTTCCATATCGAGATTGGGAACCAATGCACATTGCAGGCAATAATAAAAAATTAAAAGCTATTGACTGGAAACCAAGCGTTGATCTTCGGTCTGGGCTGCATGATACAATTAAGTGGTGGGAACAAGAGCCACAAAATATACTCAGTAAACAAAACCATCATTAAGGAGTTCCAATGCCAATAGGCCCTTCTGTTCGTAAAATGTTCGGACCATACGAAAGAACAATCTCCGAGTTATACAGAAGCATATTTATCGATTTAAATTCCCTGGTAAAACAAATACGGCAATGGACTTCTGCGAGCAACATCTTAGAATTAGGCTGCGGAGAAGGGGCAATTATTGAAAGAGTTGTCAAAGAATTTCCCAGTGCTTCTGTTACCGGTATTGACATTGTTCCTGGAGTAGGTCGAATGTTCAATGGTGATCCTAGCCGCGTTGTTTTTAAACAGCAAGCTATCAATGGTTTTGCTGCTGAAAATCCAGGCATTTTTGACTTGTTGCTCGTTTGTGACATTATGCACCATATTCCTTGGGAAATGCACAAAGATATCCTGTTGGATGCAAAAAAAACATTAAAACCGGGGAGTTATCTCGTATTAAAAGACTGGGCAAGAGATTTCTCTCTTATCCACTTTCTATGCTATTTTTCAGACCGCTTTATTACTGGGGACCGGATCCGATACAAATCATCTGATGAACTAAGGATGTTAATCAGAGATGTGTTTGGACCAGATTGCATAAAAGCAGAGGCTCATATCCATCCATGGAAAAACAACATTGCCTTTCTTGTGCAGATATAACCAACATGCAAAATCAGGAATAAATCAATGACGAAACCCTGGCTGTCTGTCATAAGCCCTATCTATAATGGGGAAAAATATTTATCGCAGGCTTTAGATTCAGTAGTTATTCAAGAAGACAGTGATATAGAGTGTATTGTAGTCAATGGCGCATCCACGGATGCAACTATGACAATTCTCCATTCATATCAAAAAAAACTTCCTATTACCATCCACCAAAAGAAACTGGAAGATAACTGGGTTGTAAAAACAAATTATGCTCTTTCTATTGCAACAGGCGAATATGTCTGTTTCTTGCATCATGATGATTTTTGGCTAGCAGATCGTCTAAAAATAATGAAAAAGCTAGTTAAGCAATTCCCAGACATCACACTTTTCTTACACCCAACCTATTTTATTGATCCACAAGGTAATAATGTAGGACAGTGGAAATGCCCATTACCTTCTCAACCCAAAATTATTGATTCAAACTTCCTGCTTGAAAGGCTGCTTGTCCAAAATTTTATTTCCATCCTTGGGCCTATTGTAAAACGAGAAACAGCATTAAAAGTTGGCGGGTTGGAAGAATCATTGTGGTACACAGCAGATTGGGATTTCTGGTTGAAAATTGCATCCTGTGGAGATACAGTATATTATCCCGCTCCTCTATCAGGCTTTCGTATCCATCCGAGTTCCCAGACCATAGTCCGCAGTTCCCATACCCAGGATTTCCACGACCAACTTGAAAGTGTTGCTCACAAGCACTTAGCAAGATGGGAAGCGCCAGCACATATAAAAGAAGAGGTTAGCAAAATCGCCTCATTCTCAAATAAAGTCAATTCATCTTTGGCTGGCACCTTGCATGGAGAAAATATAGATTTGGGGGAATTATTATTATCTTTTCTGAAGCTTGGGCCGTTAGGATGGCACCGTTATTTAAGAGATTCTCGAATTTGGGAACGCACGATAGCCAGGCTTCGAGCGCGAGTAACGGCCAAGCCTTGAACTTGAAACCCTACAGATGGAATTGAAGATAATATGGATCTTAACGCGCAAATGACCCGAATAATATCCAAAAAAGCAATATATAAAAACGCCTTTACCATATCATGGGTGGTCGTTTGTATTGTGATCTTTATGTTTTACACGGCAAGGTTTAGCGTTGTGCATGGTGCATTAATTGAAGGAATTTCGGTCTTCGCCCAAAAACTGGCAGACATTCAACCTTTTATTTACCTAGGAAAAATCATACTTTCATTTTTAGAAATTGTACTTTTTTCTAGCGCATGCGTTCTTTGTGGAATATGGCCAGCTTCCAAGTTAATTGATTTCGATGACTTTAATTTAAAACAATCTTCAACAACTATTCTGGTGGCAATTGGCTCCTCCTTTCTTTTTGGCCATTGGTTGTTTTCTACTACATTTCTTTTTCTTTCCATTTACAAGCTATTCACTCCATCAAATATTACGCTTACATTAATAGTTGGATGTATATCTGGTATCTACCCTGCTTACAAAGCATTTATCGAAACCCGAAAAAATGCCAGCCTCATTTATCACCCTATTGAAAAAACTTATCGTACTATTTACTTGCTTGCATTTATTCTACTATTTACCAGTTTGACATACTCTACTTCACGATTAAGTTACGATTCAGTAGCAATTTACTTTTCAGACGCAAAAATAATTGCATTGACAAATCGTTTTCAGTTCTTTCAAGGAAACTCCTTTTTATTAAGTTCTCTACAAACAGGAATTCAGTTTTCAGCCATTATCCAGCTATTTGGAGACCAAACTGCACGTATGTTTTCCTGGGTCAGCGGGTGCGTAATTCTTATTTTCGGTTTTGGTATAGCAGAAAAAATTGGAATATCAAGTCGGGCAAAAGGGATATTCCTAACCCTCATACTGACATCCACTGCATTTACCGATCTGTTGGGAGATGGAAAAGTTGACCTTACCAGTTCAGCTATTGCAGTCGCATCTATCTTTTGGCTGTTACATGATCTCAAAAAAACTCACTTACTCCTTGCTGGATTTTTCGCTGGGTTGGCAATGGTATCGCGGCCCTATAATATATTTTTACTAAGCGTTTTTATTGGCGTAATGTACTTAATAAAAATTTACAACAATAAAAAAACAAGGAAAGAATATGGTCTTTTATCAATTACTACCTCCATATTTTGGATTGTACTAGGCAGCATAATTCCTCTTACAACTCATTTCGCGGCAAACTGGCTGGTTTATGGCAGTCCTCTTGCTACACTAACAGACGTTCAAAACATGACAACTGGGAATTGGCAATGGGCATTTGACCCAAAATACATATGGTTGATGAAGTCTTTATATCCGTTTGTTGTAACTTTTCTTAACACTCCCCAAAGCATTGGTAGCATATCTCCAGTTTTTATAGCATTTTTACCTTTTTTACTTTTCTCTAAAATTAGAAATAAAGTAATCCCATCCAGCTTATTTATTGAATTATTGACTGCCACTCTGATTACCTTATTTTTATGGATTGTCTTGTTTTTCACGACAATGGAAATCCGTTATATTTTTTTTATATGGGTGTTACTTTTCATCTTTCTTTCAGATGTCATTGTCACAATATTTGAGAATATCGACATCAGACTTCAAAAAGTATTTTCCGCATTATTGGTTACGTTACTAGTCTTTTCAAACCTGCGAACCATTTATTTTGCGGTGGTGTCTTATTCCCCAGTAGATACACAGGGAAATCCCCAATGCACTGATTTTATTTTTTGTGATTACTTAAAGCCGATAAATGACAACGCCAACCCAGGTGAACGCGTTTTATCACTGCTTGCGTATCGCTACTACCTTCGCGCCGATTTATTTTCATGTTCAACAGACATGGATGAATATCATGCACTACGCAATGCATCATTGGACTCTTCAGACGCTTTTTGGAAGGAAGTTTACCGACAAGGCTATACCTACATAGCTTACGAAAAAAATTATAGTGTCCGCCACTTATTTATGACATTCGTACCAAGTCCAAGTAATACTCCTGACTGGATGAATCTGGAACCAATATACGGTGCCGCTGGAGATAATGTAGTTGCATATAGAATTAATGTGCTCCAGTCACCCATGCAAGCATCAAAGACCTGCATAAAAAATGAACACGGAATATGGGAAGTTTTGGAAGCGAACCCAAATCAATAATGTTCTAAACAAAAAATGCTTCCAGAAATCTTTCTGGAAGCATTTTTTGTTATATTTTTATTTTTGTATTCTTACTTCTTCTTACTAACCTTCTTTGCCTTGGGTGCCTCAACTTCAGCCACCATGGAGGGGGCCGGAGCCTTGGAACGAACTACAGCCCAAGCTAAAACACCAATCAAAGCCAGCGCAACAATCCATACGCCAACTCTTGCTCCAACTGACAAACCAGGCTGGGCATATTGAACAACGATTGGCGCAATAATCACCGCAACAAGATTAACCACTTTGATCATGGGATTAAGTGCAGGGCCAGCCGTATCTTTGAATGGATCACCAACCGTATCACCCACAACGCCAGCCTTATGACGCTCGGAACCTTTACCAAGATTCTTTGAAGGATCTTTCGGCTCATCCTCGATCAACTTCTTGGCATTATCCCATGCGCCACCGGAGTTGTTCAGGAATACCGCCAGCAATTGCCCCGAAACAATGATGCCAGCAAGGAAACCACCAAGCGCTTCCACTTGCAGAGTCAAACCAACAACAATAGGAGTGACAATACCCAGCAGCGCGAGAGATACAAGCTCCTTCTGTGCGGCGGTAGTGGAAATGCTAACAGCTTGTGCATAATCAGGCTTGACTTTTCCATCCAACACACCAAGTTTGAATTGTCGGCGAACTTCCAAAACAATGAGGGAAGCAGCACGGGTCACAGCTTGGATAGCAAAGGAGGAGAATAGCCAAGGTAACGCACCGCCGATCAGCATACCAACGAACACCTGTGGAATATCGACACGAATACCAATCGCTTGAATTTGTTCTGCGGCTGGTATGCTAAAACTTTCTTGAGCACGTGAAACATCTACAAGGAATGAACCAAAAAGCGAAACAGCAGCAATCACAGCAGAGCCAATAGCCACGCCTTTAGTAATTGCCTTGGTTGTATTTCCAACGGCATCAAGATCAGCCATGATCTGTTGAGCATCTTTAGTTGCCTTATCCGTCTTGCCAGACCAGGACATTTCACCAATACCATTGGCATTGTCCGCAATCGGACCAAAAGAGTCCATCGCCACATTGTTGCCGGTCAGAGTCAACATACCAATACCAGTCATGGCAACACCATACAAAACAAAAGTAGCGCGTACTGTGCCTTCCACTCCGGGAATAGTGCCAAAAATAAAGATGGAAGCGACAATAGTGATTGCGATAACCAACACAGACCAGACAGAGGACTCAAAACCTACAGAAATGCCGTTCAAGATCAAAGTGGCAGGCCCAGTATCAGCAGCTTTCTTAATATCATTCACTGGAGAAGCATGCGTTCCAGTGAAATATTCAGTCAAGCGATCAATTACAATCGCCAGCAAAACGCCTACACCAACAGCAGCAGGCATACGCCACCAGCCACCCCAGGCGTTCATTGCATCATTGTTCAAGTACAAGAAACCAGCTATGAAGAACAGCGCCGCAGAAATTACAGCAGATGTAATGAAACCGCTAAAAATCGCCTTCATCGCATCTTCACTTTTACCAGTTTCACCACCCTTGACAAAGTAGGTGCCAACGATGGAAGACAACACACCAATACCACGAACCATCAATGGGAAAATGATCCACTCAAGGCGGTCAGTAACATGCCAAAGGGACAAACCAAGAATCAGGCCTGAAACGATCGTTACTTCATAAGATTCAAAAATATCAGCGGCCATACCTGCACAATCACCGACGTTATCGCCTACGAGATCGGCAATCACTGCAGGATTGCGCGGATCATCCTCAGGGATGCCTGCTTCTACTTTACCGACCAAATCTGCACCTACATCAGCAGCCTTGGTAAAGATACCGCCACCCACACGCATAAACAACGCAAGGAGGGTTCCGCCAAAGCCAAAGCCAAGCAAGGCATCTGGGGCAGCAATACCAAGGATAATGAAGATGATGGTACCGCCAAGCAAGCCAAGGCCATCGGTCAGCATACCAGTGATAGTACCCGCACGGTACGCAATTCGGAGCGCATCACCGAAGGATTTCTTTGAAGCAGCGGCAACGCGCACATTGCCTTCAATAGCCATGCGCATACCGATCTGTCCAACAGCGAGAGAGAAACCAGCACCCATTACGAATGCAAGTGCGCGTGCAATTCCTATAATAAAACGAACTTGGTCGGGGGATTGATTTGAGAAGCGCTCAAGAGCTTCAGGGGATGGGGGAACTATATAGACGGAAAAGAAAAGTGCAAACGTTAGTATAACAATCAAAGGAACGATTGAGCGAATTTGCCTCTGCAAATAAGCATTAGCGCCATCCTTGATTGCACCCCATACTTCCTGCATTTTTTCAGTGCCTTTATCTTCACGCAGGATCTGGGAACGAAGGAGAATAGCATACAGCAGGCCGACAATGGCAACGCCAAAAACAACCCAGATAGCTACCGCCTCCAAAGAGGTAAGTCCTTGCATATAATACATTGGGTAATCCCTTCTTATTATGATTGAAAGATAGGCCTTCGCCTTTAGAGCACACGGATTTTACAGTCGCAAATTGATTGTGTCAAGAAAATGAGTGCGTACGTGCACAAGTTGACAACCCACATCAAACCTGATAATATTTAGCGAAATTAGTCGTAATCAAATTCAAAAAAGGAGAAACAAACATGCTCCAGGAAATTGAAACTCAACTTTTCACAATCACCCCAGCTGCAAGCCAGGCTGTTAAAGATATTCTTACCCAGCGAAAACTTGACGGATATGCACTTCGTGTGTATGTTGCTGGCGGCGGCTGTTGTGGAGTAAACTTTGGGATGGCCTTGGACAATAATTTCCGTGACGTAGATACTACATTCGAATCAAATGGCGTCAAGGTTGTTGTAGATGAAGTATCTAAGGACTATCTGCGTGATGCAACCGTTGACTTTGTAAACGACCCTCAGCACGGTGCAGGGTTTGCTGTCAACAGTCCTAATGCTAAAGGACATAGCCACTCTGAAGGTGGATGCGCCTGTAGCAGTGGCGGTGAAAGTTCCTGTGGATGTGGCGGTGGTGGGGCCTGCTCGTGCAATAACTAAAAACGTGGATAAAAAAATGACCGGCAAGCCGGTCATTTTTTTATCCACGCAAGAACGAAATCAACGTGCCAAACCCGCCAATAAAACCTAATCCAAAAATAAGCAGTCCAAGCGGGACTCGATTGGTTGTAGCCACATCATCCAAAAAGGTCGCTATTACCAATGGAGCTGGCTGAGTGAATGTAGGTAGACGTGTTGGCGCTACAGGGGTCACAAAGGCAGCAACCAAGGTTGGGTTAATAGTTGGGGTAGAAGCAGGAGTCGGTGTAGCAGGCGCTTCAAGAACGGGCAATTCTCCTGTCTTTTTGATCGTTACATAAGGACCATACACCCATGCAACAGAGCCAGGGACTCCTTGATAGCTCACTTGTATCCAATCACCATCTTCTGAAATACCCAATGCAGGTACTTCCTGACCTTTTAGTAATATCCCAATCGATGGATACAAGTACAAACTTGGACCGGAATAAACATTAACCAATTCAATGTCCAGATTGACAGCAACAATCATGCCAGAAGGTGTTCCAGTAACAGTAGGTATTGAGCCTGTTGGTTGTTGAGCAAGAACTGATAATGTCTCTGGAGAATATAAAACACTGGTCATACCCGCAAAGACTGTTGCAACTATAAAAATTAACCGTAATTTATGTTTGGACATCATTTTCTATCGTTGAATCATTGATAATGGCAAGCCCACCAAGCCCAATACAGCAAATGCAAGAATGATTACTCCCAAGGGAACGGAGTTTTCAGAATTATCAGAAGATGGGGTATAGGCTTGCAAAGTTAAAGATGGAGGTGGTGTAAACGTTGGCAGACGTGTTGAAGTTGGGGCAATATTAAATTGCGCCGCCAGGGTTGGGTCTACTGTAGAAGTTGCTGGTTGAACTGGGGTAGGTGGAGGCGCTACAATTTGCAATGCCCCAGGAGAAACCTGCACTAGAGGAGAATATACCCAACCTTTATTATCAGGTGCGCCTGGGAATTCAATCTGAATCCAGTCACCGCCTTGTGACCTGCCAAGGGCTGGAGCCGTAGACCCAGTCAGTAATGTTCCTACGATAGGGTACACGGAGGAGCTTGGACCCATACGGATATTTATTTGCGGCTCATCAGTTATTACTGTAATGAACATACTAGTAGCTGGGACATTTGTCGGTTGTTGAGCCAGCACCACGGTCAAAGTAGAAGCGGAAAACATTCCAAATATAAATAAGGCTATCAGCAGGGGGATGATGTAGTGAAACTTGTTTCTTGTCATTTCGTAATACTCTTCAAGGAGAATCGCAAAGGCGATTATAATCGACTTCATGGAACGAAAAATTTTTCACGGAACTATTAAACCAGTGGATATTGCCCAAGCTTTGCTTGGTGAATTTAATCAGGGAAATTTACGCGCACAAACCATGGGGCAAAGTGACAAAATGATCGTACAGGTAAGTTCGCGTCCTGATGCCATGTCTGGTGGAAAGACAGCCATAACCATAACGATACAAAAAATGGATGATGGCATCATTGTGGAAATTGGAGAACAAGCTTGGCTTGGAGTTGCTGCCAGCCTAGGAGCGAGTGCTCTTGCTGCGATTCGGAATCCTTTTAGCCTGCTAGGTCGTTTGGATGATATTGCCCAGGACATTGAGCACCTTCAACTTACTGAACGAATATGGCAGGTCGTTGCTGAATCTGTAAAATCAGCCGATGCCTCGACAGAATTGTCAGATAAACTTAGACGTGTAACCTGTGAGTACTGTAACACTGCCAATCTGGTGGGCGCACCTTCCTGTGTATCTTGTGGCGCTCCATTAGGCAAGGTACAGCCTACAACCTGTAAAAAATGTGGTTATGTAGTAAAAGCTAGCGAAAAAAGCTGTCCAAACTGCAAGCAACCTTTATTATCGTGATAAGCTCGTAGTTTGCCATGGTTGGGCTTGCAGAAACACCCGCCCCACCCTATAATGACTTTAAGAGTGAATATTATGAATTTACGTGAAATTGAAGCGCGACTCCAATCCCTAATCGAAGTAGATTTACTGAACCTGCTTCCAGGAAAAAGTGTAGAAGATGTGATCGTCCAAAAGCTGGCAGCGGCTATCCATCTTAATACCCTTGCACTGGAAAATGGTAACCTTGCTGCTCCAGATGTTTACACACTGGTCATGCATCCTATTACTTCAGGGAAATGGAGAGACCAGCAATTACTTACAATACTGTTGCATTCGATCAGTACAGTGGCCCAGGAAGCAGGGTTTAAGTTTACAATATCTCCAACTATTACCATATCAACAGATGAGAAAATACCTTTAAACGATGCTGAAATTATTGCATCACACCGGATCGAATCTATGGCAGAAACTAATGCAACCCCTTTGGACCCTGGTAGCCTTGATGAAAATAACAAAATCCCTGAAAACGCCTTTTTAATCGTTGAAGGAGTAAAAGTTTTTCCGCTTGTCCTGCCGGTTGTTAATATTGGTCGAAGGCTGGATAACCAACTTATCATTGATGACCCACGTGTATCCCGAAACCATGCCCAACTTCGCACTATCAAAGGCCGGTTTGTGGTGTTTGACTTGAACTCTACGGGTGGCACCTTTGTGAATGGACAGCGGACAAGCCAAAGCGTGCTTTACCCTGGGGATGTGATCTCGCTGGCGGGTGTGGCTCTTATTTTTGGGCAAGACAATCCGCCTCCACGCCCTGACTTGAAAGATACTTCTCCGTTCCAACATGCAGCTTCAGACCGGCCAACAGCAGCACTAAACGAACACTCTACAGCGCGACTCAAAAAGAGATGAGTGGTTCAATCGTATTGGCCTTACGGCTGGCAACTTCTTTGGCCCTTTTTGGTTTTTTGGGGTGGTCATTAGTCTTTTTATATCGTGAAGTGAACAGACAAGGCCAATCGCTTGCCAATCGCCGTATTCCAGGAATCAGTCTTTCGGTCCGGCATGAGGCGGGAACTTCTACATTAAAATATTTTTCCCAAGCTGAGATCATTCTAGGACGTGACCCAGGTTGCGATATCCCTTTGACTGACGATACCGTTTCCACCCGCCATGCGCAATTGACGTATCATCACAATCAATGGTGGCTGGAAGACCTGGCCTCAACAAATGGGACTATCTTAAATGGAACACAGGTCAACATGCCCACCGTCATCACATCGGGCGATGAAATTAAGTGCGGCGCAACCCAGTTGACTGTAAGCCTTACTGAAAACATCATCATTGAACCCACTCAAAAAATAGGGAAAAGACATGACTAATAAAGCAACTCTTGCGATCATCGGCGGCTCAGGTTTGTATCAAATGAAAGGACTTGAGCACACAGAAGAAGTTATTGTAGATACTCCTTTTGGAAAGCCAAGTGCTCCGATCACAATTGGTATACTTGAAGGAACCCAGGTTGCCTTCCTCGCAAGACATGGCATTGGACATCACATCACGCCCACAGAGGTTCCATATCGGGCAAATATTTATGCGTTGAAATCATTGGGTGTCGAGCGTGTTGTAAGCATCAGTGCCTGTGGTTCACTGCGTGAAGACTATGCCCCCGGCCATATTGTTATCCCAGACAATATTTTTGACTTTACGAAAGACCGCATTCGCTCTTTTTTTGGCGAAGGCCTTGTGGCTCACATCAGTGTAGCAGACCCATTTTGCGATGATCTTTCAAATCAACTGGAAGCTTCCTTAAACGGGACAGGTGCAACCACCCACAGAGGCGGTTCTTTAATTACAATTGAAGGACCACGTTTTTCCACAAAAGCAGAATCTAATACCTACCGTGCCTGGGGCATGTCAATTATTGGAATGACAGCTTCTCCTGAAGCGTTTCTTGCCCGCGAAGCAGAGATGTGCTATGCAACCATGGCGCATGTTACAGACTACGATGTATGGCATGAAAGTGAATCGCCGGTAACTGTGGAAATGGTCATTCAAACGCTTAATAAGAACACAGAAATAGCACAGGATGCTATACGCAATTTGGTTCGCACAATGAATCATAATCGAACATGCAATTGCGGGCAGGCATTACAGACAGCTTTGATTACCAACCCAAAGGTTATCCCTGCAGAGACTCGCAAAAAACTAGACTTGCTTGTCGGCAAATATCTCGCATAAAAATATAAAACTCATAAAACATTCATCCTTCAAAATATCAAAATGATGTACCATTGAAGTATGCATGATCTAACTCAGAGCCGCTTACTGCGCTGGTCGGCGCTTTTTCTATTTTTACAATCCGCTGTTCTTACGCTCTCCCCCGCAGTACGGGAGCGTACTTGGGATGTGGATTTCAAAATTTCTCACTGGCTAGGTTTTCTAATTTGGATTGTTCTAATTAGCCTGCTACACCGCGTCACCATAAAATACCTGCCAGAGCGCGATCCATATATTTTGCCTGTAGGGGCCTTGCTGACAGGCTGGGGTCTGCTCACGGTCTGGCGGTTGGATGAAGTATTTGGCATTCGACAAACGATCTGGTTCGGGATAAGCGCAATTGCACTAATCCTTGCAATCGTATTTTTAAAGAACTTAAATTTTCTAAGAAGATATAAATATCTTTTCCTGGGTGGCGGCCTGCTTATTACGGCGCTCACGCTGCTTTTAGGCACTAACCCTTTGGGCTATGGTCCTCGTTTATGGCTTGGTTGTTGTGGGGTGTATTTCCAGCCATCGGAACCGCTCAAATTATTGCTTGTCATTTACCTTGCTGCATACTTTGCAGATCGCATCAGTTTTCAATTATTTTCCTTTCCCCTTCTCGTCCCTACGCTGGTAGTGACAAGTTTAGCTCTCTTGCTGCTCCTTGTTCAACGCGACCTAGGGACGGCATCTATTTTTGTTTTCATTTTCACAACATTAATTTTTCTAGCCACAGGCAAACGGCGGGTTTTGATCAGCGCTGCATCATTCCTTGCGATTGCACTGTTCCTCGGATATTTCTTTATAGATATCATTCACGTTCGCATTGTGGGATGGATCAATCCATGGAATGACCCATCTGGTAATTCATACCAGATCGTGCAATCACTTTTTGCAGTTGCAAACGGCGGAACCCTCGGGCGCGGACTTGGGATTGGGAGTCCCCTGCTGGTACCGGTAGCGATCTCAGATTTTATTTATGCAGCAATTGCAGAAGAAAGCGGTCTTACTGGGAGCCTGGGCCTGCTTGCCCTCATTTGGTTAATCCTCGCTCGGGGCTTAATCATCGCCTTGCGCGCCACAGATCGATTTCGACGCTACCTAGCTGCGGGTGTAGTGGCGTACATCGGAATTCAGAGCCTGCTCATTATTGGTGGGAATGTCCGGCTGCTGCCACTCACTGGTGTAACCCTGCCTTTTGTGTCGTATGGTGGTTCATCGCTCCTAACCTCATTTGCAGCATTATTCTTTCTTCTAATCATAAGCAATGTCGAAGACAGCGAGCCCACCCTACTCCTTGAGCCAAAACCTTATTCCATTCTCGCCGGTATTCTAGCGCTGGGGTTTGCCGCAGTTGCAGCCAGCACAGCCTGGTGGTCAGTTATTCGCGGACCAGACCTCCTACTGCGGACAGATAACCCCCGCCGCACCATTGCAGACAGGTATGTTCTCCGAGGCGCTTTGTTGGATAGAGACAATCAACTCATCAATATCACCGAAGGAGAAAGCGGCTCGTATAAACGAGTTTACTTGTACCCTAGCCTAGCACCCATTACTGGCTATACGCAGCCTATTTACGGGCAAGCAGGCCTTGAAGCTACACTTGATAATTATTTGCGAGGATTGCAAGGAAATCCATCCAGTTTGATCTTGTGGAATCAAGTAGTTTACGGCACCCCCCCAGCCGGATTGGATGTACGGTTGAGCATAGATCTAAATCTGCAAGCTAAGGCAGATCAATTATTACAGGAAAACTCCGGTGCAATTATTTTGATAAATGCAGAGACCGGCGAGATACTTGTTATAGCATCTCACCCAACCTATGACCCAAATAAGCTGGATGTGGAGGGTGATGCACTGTCACAGGATGAATCATCTCCGCTGCTCAATCGGGCAACTCAAGGGTTGTATCCTCTTGGGTCGGCTTTACGCCCTCTGATTCAAGCTCAGTTTGGGGCAATGCAGCCATCGAACGCAGATTTACAAGCATTTTATGAAAAACTTGGTCTCCTTCAATCACCTGCCATCAACATGCCTGTTTCTACTGACAATAAAAATACTTCGATCCAAAACTTGAAGGTCAGCCCATTACAACTGAGCACTGCGGCAGCAGCACTCAGCTACAAAGGAATTGTTCCATCTCCCAGAATAGCGACTGCAATTAATACGCCTGAACAGGGATGGGTGGTGCTGCCAGCGTTGAGTCAGCCTGTTGAGGTGATTCAGGAATCGGCGGCGAATGAAGCGGCTCTATCTTTCATCGAAGAAGGCAAGCCTTATTGGAGTCATATTGGTCAAGCAAGCGTTGATGAGACAAACGTCACGTGGCTGCTGGCGGGGACCCTGCCCGATTGGAGGGGTACGCCGCTGGTTCTGATAGTTGCATTGGAAGACCTTAACTCTTCTCTAGCAAAAAGCATCGGCGAAAATCTTCTCAACGCGGCAGGGTTAAGTCAATAGGAATCAAAAAAGGTCAGGCGTATCACCTGACCTTTTTTATTATTTTATTTACGAACCCTGATCGCTGTCTTTCGCGCCGTAGCCGGGGCCGCTCTTGAAGAACTCGTAATTGGACTGAACATCAGCAGTGAGGTCTACAACTTCACCAGCGGCCAGTTGTTTGGTGGTATCCAAAACAACAGCTTTGCCGTGGTGATTGGTGCCTTCATAGTGGCCGGTGAGACCAACTTTGCTGATGTATTCGCCACCCTTCGCGGAGTATGCGGCGGGGACTTCATCTTCAGGGAAGATGGCGGCGTATGGGCATTCGGGAACGCAGGCGCCGCAATCGATGCAGGTGTCAGGATCGATGTACATCCAAGGCCATTCGGCAACGGGCTGGCCGGGGACAATACACTCTACTGGGCAAACTTCGATACAACCACGGTCACGAACGCATAAGCTGGTAATAATGTGGGTCATGATATTTTCTCCTTTGAGGATAATAAACAACGTATTAAAGCTATTATAACTTTGTTTATTTTTGTGACAAGGGCTCGGTTCTTAAAATAAAATCTTCCACAAATTTGTGGAAGATTTTATTTTCAAAAGAGGGAACTTTTACTTCGCGGCGAATTTCTCAGCCACGGCATCCCAGTTGATCACATTCCAGAAGGCGGTGATGTAATCGGGGCGGCGGTTCTGATAGTTGAGGTAATAAGCGTGTTCCCACACATCAATGCCCATGATCGGGGTCAGGCCGTCAGAGAGCGGGCTGTCTTGATTGGCGGTGGAGACAACCGCGAGGCCGCTGCCCTTCTTGACGAGCCAAGCCCAGCCAGAGCCGAAGCGAGTTGTAGCAGAGGCGGTGAATTCAGCCTTAAAATTATCAAAGGAAGTGAATGAGGCATCAATAGCCTTGGCAAGTTCGCCCTTGGGTGCGCCGCCAGCTTTGGGTCCCATGATCTCCCAGAAAAGATTGTGGTTGTACGTTCCGCCGCCGTGATTGCGAACTACATTGCGAACGCCTTCGGGTGCTGCGTTCAAGTCACTGAGCAGTTCCACGAGAGATTTGCCAGCCAATTCGGGGGTCTTATCTACAGCGCCGTTCAAGTTGGTGATGTAGGTCTGGTGGTGCTTTGTATGGTGGATTTCCATTGTGCGCGCGTCAATGTGCGGTTCCAACGCGTCGTATGCATAAGC
>CAZHOX010000050.1:0-18773 GCA_964534345.1 uncultured Anaerolinea sp. | reverse complement strand
GTTGTCATGAGTCTCCTTGTTTTTAGATCGTCGTCTGTCGTCAAGTACCGATATAAAACGCCGGGTGATATTCGACTTTTCCTTGTGGCACATCTTCATAAAAAGGAAAAGCCATAAAGTATTCTAGCCCAGGCGCGGCTTCGTAAATTAAACCTGGATAAGCCTTGAAACCAAACCTTTGATAGTACGCGGGACTGCCTTCCAGCACACAACCTTTTGCTCCGAACGCTTGAATTGCAGACAAGCCTTCGTTGATCAACTTGGAGCCAATTCCTTGCTTTTGCAACTCTGGCAGAACAGAGATCGGCCCAAGCCCGTACCAATTCAGGTTTTCTCCATTGATAGTCACCAGCGAGAAAGCCGCATGTCCGACAATTTTTCCATCAACTTCTGCCACCAGTGAAAGCGACAGAGCGCCTGCATCCCGCAAACCGTTGACGATCAAATGCTCGGTTGGATTGTCACTGAACTTACCCATGAATGCGGCAAGCGTGACTTTCTCTATCGTATCAATGTCTGTTGGTCTTTCAGACCGAATGAGAATGTCCATACTTACTTCTTGAACCATCTCGGCTGGGTCAGCACTTCTGGTCTAAGAATATCATCAAGCTGTTCCTTGGTTAATAGACCTTTGGCTAGGACGATCTCCGCCACACCTTTGCCTGTGGTGTGTGCTTCCTTTGCAACCGCAGTTGCGTTTTCATATCCAATGATCGGATTCAACGCGGTCACAATTCCAATGGAACGGTTGACCAAATCTGCCAGATGTTCACGGTTGGCAGTGATGCCTTTCACACAGCGCTCTGAAAGAGTTAGGCAGCCTTGGCGCAAATAAATGAGACTGTCAAACAAGCTGTGCGCAATGATTGGCTCAAACGCATTAAGCTGCATCTGCCCGCCTTCGGCTGCAAAGGTCACGGTCACATCATTGCCAATAACCATGAAGGCGATTTGGTTTACCACTTCAGGAATAACAGGGTTCACCTTGCCCGGCATAATGCTCGAACCCGCTTGAACTGCCGGTAGATTGATCTCGCCAAGTCCGGTTCGCGGGCCAGAGGAAAGCAAACGCAGGTCATTGCATATCTTGGAAAGTTTTACAGCCACACGTTTCAATACGCCTGAAAGCTGCACAAATGCTCCTGCATCCTGTGTCGCTTCCACAAGGTTGCCAGCCGTGATGTACGGAATGCCTGTCACTTCGCTTAAATGCTTGCGAGCCAGTGCTGCGTAATCGGGATGCGCATTGATGCCCGTGCCAATGGCTGTTGCGCCGAGATTGATCTCGCGGATCAATGAAGCTGCTTCACGCAAGCGTTGCTGATCTTCATCCAACATCACAGCGTATGTGCTGAATTCCTGACCCAGTGTCATCGGCACGGCGTCCTGCAATTGCGTGCGGCCCATTTTCAAAATGTCTTTGAACTCTTCAGCTTTTTCTGCAAATGAAACTTTCAAAATTTCCATCGCCGCGATCAATTCATCGATCTCAAAATAAAGCGCAACTTTTATTGCAGTCGGGTACACATCATTCGTGCTCTGACTCATGTTGACATGTTCCAGCGGATGAAGCTGTTTATATTCGCCGCGTGCAAAGCCAAGCAATTCCAAAGCACGGTTCGCAATTACTTCATTGGCATTCATGTTGGTTGAAGTCCCCGCGCCGCCCTGGATCACATCCACTGCAAATTGAGAGTGTAATTTCCCTGCACGAATTTCTTCGCAAGCATTTACGATCGCATCGGTTACTCTTTCGTCTAGTAATTCCAATTCATTATTCGCCAGCGCACAAGCCTGTTTCACACACGCCAACGCCCGCACCATGTTTGGATACGTGCTGATTGGAATTCCACTGATCGGAAAATTCTCCAGCGCGCGCAGTGTATGCACGCCGTAATACGCATCCATCGGCACTTCACGTTCCCCCAACAGATCATGTTCCATTCGATAATTCACTTTGCCACTCCAAGACTTTGATAGATTTTCAAATTCGCTTGCAACTCTTTTTCAAGAGTGAATTGATTAACCACTGCGCCTCTTGCCGCCCTGCCAATTGATTCTCTTTTCTCAGGCAGGCTCAACGCTTCAGCCATTTTCTCCGCCAATCCCTCCGCATCGTGAACATTCACCAACAGCCCGTTGACTCCATCCACGATCACATCTTTCACTCCGCCAACGGGCGTAGCAATGACCGTCTTGCCACATGCCATCGCTTCAAGGACGGCATTGGGCATTCCATCTCTCAAGGAAGGATGCACGAACACATCCATCAAGGAATAATAGGCGGGCAGGTCTTTGTGGGGGATTTGGCCTGTAATGGTAATTGGTAATTGGGGATTGGTAATTCGGAAGTCGTCAAAGAGTTTTTTATCTTCGCCTTCTCGCACTTCACCAACAACCAGAAGGGATGCAGGCTGTTTTTTGTTGATTTGCGCATAAGCATCAAGGAGAGTAGCCAATCCCTTCTTTTCACGCAGTTCCCCGACAAATCCAATGACAGGATTTCCACTTTCCACTTTCCAGTGCGAAGCCTCCCTTAGGGAATCGCCATTTCCTCCCCCTAATCCCAACGCTTCAGCCAAACCTTCATTTCTCTCCATCGGCTTGAAACATTCCACATCGATGCCATTCGGAATCAAAACAACATCTCGGTCAATAAATGCTTTTGCTTTTTTCGCCAACTCACTTGCATTTGTTGTCACGGCGCTGGCATTTTGCAGGGCATACATCACATGAGAAAATTTAGATGGGTCAAACGCCGCCCGCTCAATATCATTCCCACGGATGGAAACCACGCTGGGAATGTTCAAATATTTCCCCGCATACGCCGCAACGAATCCCGCCATTGGAAGAAAGTACGCGTGCAGCAGATCGAACGGCTCGCGCTGGTGTTCTTCCGCGATGAGCTCGAACCAATCAACAAGTGTATCGTCCACGCGCTTGTGTGCGCCAAAGCGAGTGACGCTGACTCTGCTATGGGGGAGAGTCTGCTTTTTGGCGGCTGGCAGGTTCGAGCTTGGAGCAAAGACGCGGACTTCACATCCAGCAGATGCAAGCAGGTGACCCATTCGTCCTGCTGAGATTGCTAGGCCGCCGATGTCTGGTGTATACTTTTCCGAAAGCAATGCAATTTTCATGAGGTGTCTCAATGGCAGAAAAATGTGAAATGATTATTGGTTATTTGGTTCCGCATCCATGTGAAAATCCTGCACTTGGCAAGTGTGTCAAATGCGGGCGCGGTTTTTGTGACGAGCATACGAATGCAACTCAGGAAGGCCGTGTGTGTCTGGCTTGCCAGCAGGGACTGGAGATGCCCGTTGCTCTGCCCATCGCTGCGGCGTTATTCACGCCAACGGATCTTGATACCTTTGGCCGCACCAGCCGATATAACGATAATGATGCGGATGACAGCGGCGATATGTTCTCTGATTTGAGTTAAATATTTAAACACGACGGACACAGAGTACACAAAGGTTTAAGGCTTAAAGGCTTTTCCTTCGTGACCTTGGTGTCCTTTGTGTTTAGGAACTAATACGGCCCGATCGTTTCCCAAATCTTTTTATTCTCTACAATAAAATCATCACAGCGCTGACATGGCTTCAAAGAAGGCGGGTGCATTTTTTGGCGCACTGCCTGATATGCCGCGCCTTCCCAAATTTCTTTGAAGGATTGTTTGCGAATATCACCCAACGGGGGAATTTGTTCGCGCGTCATGCAGCAGACGTACACCAGCCCATTGAAATCAATCAGGCTGTGAGTCCACGGCGCAAAGCAGGGATGCTTGCTGTAATAGCCGAACGCATACCGGCCAGCACGCCCCAGGCGGATTTCGTTCTCATCTCTGCCGAATGGGAATGCGTCTTCATCCGCGATGTGTACGCCTAGTTCTTGCGCGCGTCTTTCAATATGCGGGGCGATCTCTTCATTGAACAGTGCGATATCTTTCTTGCGCATGGACAAATGCTCACCGCAATGATCGTCCACAGGGATGAGGTTGATCCCGTCTGCGCCGAGTTCGTGCGCAAGCTCTGGCAGGGTGGCAAGGCTGAAATAATTTTCACGGCTGACCACGGTATTGATGCGGACGGTGAGCTTGCCTTTGTGTGAATATTTGTTGAAAAGTGAAACGGCTTTTGTGGTCAGTTTGAACGAACCTTCCACACCGCGTACTTTCTCGTGTATCTTTTTAATGGGCGAGTCTATGGAGACGTTCACACCGCGCAAGCCAGCTTCGATGAGCGCTTTTGCTTTTTCCTTGTCAATGAGTGTGCCGTTGGTGGTGAGGGTCACGCGCAGCCCAAGCGATGTGGCGTGTGCAACCAGTTCAGGCAGTTGTGGACGCAGCATTGGTTCGCCGCCCGAAAAGTGGATCTTTTTGCAGCCAAGTTCTGCCAGTTCTGAGATGGTCTCTTTGAACCGCTGCATAGGGATGGGCATTTCGCGAGTCTCACGCCAGTGCTTGCACATCTGGCATTTGAGATTGCATCCGTAATTGATTTTGATCTTTACATAAATGGGTTTGTAAGCGCGGGCGTGAAGGACCGCCTGTACCATTTCATTTTTTTCGGCTTCGATCTGCTCAAGGTTATACATCTAAATATCCTGTGCTATCATTGCTTTTCAATAAAATCTGACTGTGAGTTAATTGTATCACTCACCCCGTCACCTGAAACGGAGCCCTGAACCCTTATTATGCGCCTCAAAGCCGACTTAACCTTACTCATTATCTCCATCATTTGGGGATCTGCCTTCGTAGCACAGCGCGTTGCAGGACAGTTGGGAAGCGTTTATCAATTCAATGGAGCGCGCTATTTACTTGCGGCGCTTGTGGTACTGCCATTTGTGAAGCGCAGTGATATTAAATCCATGCCGCGAGAACAATATAAGTGGATGTTCATTGCGGGATTCTTTTTGTTCGTGGGCAGTGCCTTGCAGCAGGCAGGCATGGTCTACACTACGGCTGGGAACGCCGGCTTCATTACCGCCCTGTATGTTGTTCTTGTCCCGATCGCGCTTTTCTTCGTCTGGGGCGAGAACCCGCATTGGTTGGCGATTATGGCAGTCGTTTTGGCTGGGACGGGTGCATTTCTCCTTTCAACGGGAGGGAAGTTTGAAATCCATGCAGGAGACATGTTGGAGTTGATCGGCGCATTGTTCTGGACATTCCACGTCATTATTTTAGGCAAACATGCATCCAAGTTTGAGGCTATGTCATTCTCAGTGGGGCAGCTTGCCATTTGCGGACTTTTGAACCTTGGCATTGGCATTGTTGTTGAGCCGTTGATGAGCTTCAACTGGTCGATGGCATTTGCAGTTGCCTACACAGCGTTTTTCTCACTGGGGCTGTGTTACACCCTGCAAGTCTGGGCACAGCGACATACCCCTCCGGCAGATGCAGCTCTGATTCTGAGCCTCGAATCCGTTTTTGCGGTTGTGTCTGGCTGGCTTCTTTTAAATGAAAACCTGGCTGGTATTCAAATTTTTGGCTGTATCCTGATCTTTATTGCTGTAATATTGTCACAATTCAAAGAATGGACATCAGGTAAAATCGATACAAACCACTTAGTGGAGGGACGATGACCGCCAAGGTAATTCTTAACCCATATTCGAACCGCTGGACTTCAAAAGCTCGCTGGCCTGAAGCAGAAGCTGCGCTCAAAGCCGCAGGTGTAGATTTTGCGCTGGATATCTCTGAACGCAAGGGACACATTATCGAACTGGCGAAGAAAGCTGTGCTGGATGGATTCTCGCCCATTATCGCGGCTGGGGGAGATGGCACCATTGGAGAAACTGTCAATGGCCTGATGCAGGCCGCAGGTCAGACAAAAGAGGCGGTTGGTCCGCTTGGCATCATGCCGACTGGCTCCGCCAACGATGCTGCCTATTCGCTCAGTCTCCCAACAGATTTGAATGAAGCGGCCAAAATCATCGCATCTGGTAAAACAAGATTAATGGATTTGGGTGTGTTGAACGGAAAGTATTTCATCAACAACTCTGCGGCTGGGCTGGAACCATACGTCACCATCAAACATGAAAAAATTCATTGGATCAAAGGCATTGCGCGTTACCTTGTTGCAGCCGTGCAGGGAATTATGGATAAGCCCGAATGGTATGGTGAGGTCACGTGGGATGGCGGCGAATATAAAGGGATGTTGTCTCTCATTACCATTGGCAATGGACGGCGCACCGGCGGATTCTTTATGACTCCCCATGCAGATATGTTCGACGGAAAATTAACCCTCGCCTATGGCTACCGTGCTACACGGCTCGGTTTATTTCAGGCGTTGCCGCGCGCGTTTAAAGAAGGTGCCGGCAGTTATGTGGAGATGGAAGGTATGTTTGAATTAACTGCAACCAAAATTTCCATTAAGCTCAATAAGCCTTCGCCTGCACATACCGATGGTGAATTGTTCCCGGAATGGGTGCAGAACTTTGAGTATGAAATTCTGCCGCAAAAATTAAAGATACTTGCTGGGTAGTAAATTATTTTTATGGTCACTTCTACTTACATGGAATCAACCGAAACTGAATCTCTTGATCTTTCTTTTCATCCGCTCACGCAAAAATTGTGGCGAGATTTTGAATTGCTGTTTGGGAATAACGGAGCCTGTGGCGGCTGCTGGTGCATGTATTGGAAATTGCGCGGAAAGAACTTCGATGAAAATCGTGGCGATGTCGCCCGCCAGATGCAAAAATCTGTTGTAGATTCAAAAACTGTCCCGGGGTTGCTGGCTTATTCCGAAGGCTACCCCGTCGGCTGGATTGCCATCGAGCCGCGCAGCGCGTACCCCAAACTTGCTCATTCTCGCGTGCTTAAACCTGTAGATGAGCAGGAAGTCTGGTCGGTCACTTGTTTCTTCATTGAAAAGAAACATCGCCACAAAGGCATTGCTGTGGAACTGCTCAAGGCATCTATTGAGTATGTGAAAAAACGCGGCGGAAAAATTGTGGAAGGCTATCCTCTGGAATTAAAAGAAAACCAGCCTGATCCCTTTGTGTTTACAGGCACGGCTTCTGCTTTTGTAAAAGCAGGTTTTAAAGAGGTTGCACGCAATTCGCCAACCCGCCCCATATTTCGATTTGTGATCGAATAAATGACTTTTCAACCTCCATCAAAATCCCTTACCCCTCGCGATTATCAATTCATTGCGCTGGTCACCATTCTCTTTTTGGCTGTATCCTCCGCACTGGTGTACGCCAATCTGACGCTAACAGGTGGTGGCGATTTTTATACCCACTGGGTTGCCAGCCGCGGATTTATTTTTGAAAAGATCGATCCGTATAGTGGAGAAATTCCTGCCCGTGTGCAGGAATTGGTCTATGGCGGTTCAGCAAGGGCGGGCGAAGAACCCTACATTCTAGACTCACCCTTTCAGATTCTCCTGCTCTACTTTCCATTCTCGCTTCTTTCTGACCCGCAGCTTGCTCGGGCACTATACACATTGATCCTCGAACTGGCATTGTTCGCCCTAGCCTTGCTAAGCCTGCGCCTCACAGACTGGGAAACACCACGCTACTTTTCGATATTGTTTTTACTATTTTCTGTTTTCAATTTCTATACCTTCCAGGCTATTATGGAAGCCAGCCCGGTTTTGCTTCTTGGGCTCATCTATGCAGGCATCTTGCTCGCCCTGCGTGCCGAACAGGATGAACTTGCGGGCGCATTGATAGCCTTCTCTTTATATTATTGGGAGGTGGGTGGCCCTTTCTTGATTTTGGTAGCATGGTGGGCCTATCGTGAGAAGCGTACAAGAGTTTTCGCTGGCTTGGGGATGATCACCTTTGCGCTCTTGGCAGTTTCATTTTTAGTTTACCCAAATTGGGTCATCCCATTTTTGCGGGCAGGCATGAACAATGTACGTGCCGACTTTGGTTATTCAACCCACGTGATTTTCTTTCACCTTTTCCCATCTCAAAACGCAATCTACGCCTGGATATTTATCGGCATCCTCGTCATTGCCCTCGGCTACGAATGGAACGCCGCTCTCTCATCCGATTATCGAAGATTTTATTGGGCAGCTTGTCTCTCTCTTGCAGTTGCGCCCTTATTGGGTTTTCGCTCCGAAATGGAACACCTTTCCGTACTGGTGATTCCGTTTGCACTCATCTTTTCCGTAGTCCACGACCGCTGGAGTCGTATTGGAAGTTGGTTCACCCCCTTCTTATTGTTGATCGTTGTCTCTATTCCCTGGGTTTTATTTTTCTTTGCGTTACCGCTCTTTGGTGAAATTACCAAAGAAATCACATACCTCTTTCTCCCATTGCTCACGGTCATCGGCTTGTATTGGATTCGATGGTGGGCAATCCGTCCTCCGCGCATCTGGAGCGACTTGGCACCCCGCAGGTAGGAAACGAAACTATGTCATTTCGAACATATCTCATTCTATTTCTCTCCGGCTTGATCTTGCCGATCATCATTGCGCAATTTCAACCCATTCCAGGTTATCTTGACTCGGATTATTACTTCGCCGGCGGGATTCAACTTGTTAATGGCAAGGGCTTTACTGAACCATACCTGTGGAATTATCTTGACGGTACCACCTCTTTGCCGCATCCATCCCATACCTATTGGATGCCCCTCGCTTCCATTATTTCGGCTCTGGGAATGTGGGTGACGGGCCAGACCACCTATGCCTCCGCAAGATTGCCTTTCATTATCCTTGCTGCTTTAGTTGTACCAGTCACAGCTGCTCTAGCCTACTCATTTTCCAAAAAGCGTGAAGCGGCACTTATCTCTGCTGTATTGGCAATATTCTCTGTTTACAGCGCTCCCTTTGTCGGTGTGACAGATAACTTTAGTCTCTTCATGTTATTTGGAGGCTTGTACTTTATCGTTGCAACAAAACTCATCGAAGACCCTTCTCGTCGACGGTATTGGCTTTTTCTTGGCTTGCTTTCAGGCTTGCTATCCCTTTCCCGCAGCGACGGCTTGTTATGGCTGGCAATTACCTTTTTGTTTGCATTATTTCGCGCACCAAAAGACAAATTTTCACGTTTCACTCTTTATACGGTCACCAATTCTCTCATTGCCTTCTTCGGATTTCTCCTTATCATGTCCCCATGGTATGTGCGGAATTTAAACACATTTGGCACTCTTATGGCCCCCGGCGGCAGCCGTGCTCTCTGGCTTGAAAATTATGACCAGACCTTCATCTACCCGCCTGAGAGCCTTAATATGGATGCATTCCTGGCAACAGGCTGGAAAGAAATTATTTCAGATCGTTTGTGGGCACTTAACTTAAACCTTCAAAGCGGGTTTGCTGCACACGGTGGCATTATTCTTTTCCCATTTATCGTTGCCGGCGTTCTTTATTTCCGCAAGGATGAGCGTGTCAAACTGGCTGCTACAGCCTGGTTGATTCTATTTTTTGTCATGACATTTATTTTCCCCTTTGCCGGCGCGCGCGGCGCATTCTTCCATGCAGGCGCAGCGCTTCAACCCATGTGGTGGACTCTCGCACCGCTTGGCCTTGATGAGATTTTGCTCACACTGCGAAAGCGCAACTGGGGAGATGATCGGACTCGCATCATATTCCAAAGCTCCCTTGTCATGATCGCGATCATCCTTACAATATTTGTAGTCAATCTTCGCCTGTTCACTCTTGGCTGGGGCGAAGATGAAATTGATTACCCTGCTGTAGAAGCTTTCCTGCTCAAAAATGGAATAGAGACGGGTGATATTGTCATCGTTCGGAACGCACCCGGTTACTACGTGGCAACAGAACGCTCCGCAATTTCTATTCCCTACGGCGGGGCAAATGCCATTCTTTCAGCAGCAGATCAATTTGGTGCAAATTATCTTGTGCTCGAATCGAAAACAGCAAGTTCGCTGCTCGAAAATAACCCACAATACAATAATAGATTTATGTTGTTAGGTGAAGTCAAAGATGCGTACATCATCAAAATCGATAACTGAAATTTCACGGCGTGATCTGCTGATCATTGCAATCGCAGTGCTGACAATCGCAGCAGTTTATTTGCTTGTCAGTCAGTTCACCTACGCAATCGGGTTTCCCCTTGATGATTCATGGATACATCAGACCTACGCACGGAACCTGGCAATGAACGGCGAGTGGGCTTTTCGCACCGGCATACCATCAGCTGGTTCTACCTCTCCTTTGTGGTCTGCTTTGCTTGCTATTGGCTTTCTCCTACGCCTCTCGCCCTACATCTGGACATATTTTCTTGGCGCTCTCACTTTATTTGCATTAGCAATACTTTGCGAATGGGCTGTGCGTAAAATAGTAGGTTCTTATCGCCCTCGGTTTCCATGGGTCGGTATTTTCATCGCATTAGAATGGCATCTCGTTTGGGCTGGGATGTCTGGCATGGAAACACTTTTGCATGGATTGATTGTCACAACTGTACTTGTCCTCTTGATGACAAACACGCATCGTTACTTAACCTTGGGCCTGCTTACTGGTCTATCAGCCTGGGTCCGCCCTGATGGTTTAACCCTACTCGGTCCTGTTCTAATGACTATCCTTTTCATAGAAGGGGATATGCGCTCACGCTTTACATCAATTGTGCGTTATGGCATTGGTTTTGGGTCATTGTTTGGCCTATATCTGTTATTCAATCTTGCAATTGGTGGCACACCAATGCCTAACACCTTTTATGCAAAACAGGCTGAATATGCTAACTGGCAATTACTTCCAATTACAGAACGCCTTGGACAAATGTCTTTGCAACTGCTCGTTGGGCCTAGCCTTGTTTTGATTCCAGGTATTATTGGCTGGGTGATAAAGTCCATCAAAGAGCGCCAGTGGGGGAGTCTTGCAGCGATCATTTGGTGTGCAGGCTATCTTGGTTTATATATTTCACGCCTGCCTGTATATCAGCATGGTCGTTACATCATGCCCGCCATGCCAATATTTTTTTTATTCGGCCTTTTGGTATTTGCTGAATTTGATAAAAATAAAACTTTTGCACGCTACCATTGGATCGCTCGAACGCTCTGGCAAAGCAGTATTGCCATGCTCACTTTGAGCTTCATCATTCTTGGATCTCGCTCCTATGCACAAGATGTAGCCTTTATTGAAAGCGAGATGATCGTCACTGCAAAATGGATAGCCCAAAATGCCCCTCCCGGGGCTGTCATCGCTGCACACGATATTGGCGCACTTGGATACTTTGATAATCACAAGTTGATCGATTTGGCCGGCCTAATTTCCCCAGAGGTAATTCCCTTTATTCGAAAAGAACCGGAACTTGCAGCATTTCTGACCGAAAGCAATGCCGATTATCTGATCATTTTCCCTGATTTTTACCCAACACTTTCCCTTGGGTTGACAGAGATTTTCACAACCAATAGTCCAATCACCCAAGCTCTTGGGCAGCCTAACATGTCTGTATATCTGTGGAAACTCCCTTAATGGGTTAAAATGGGACATTGAAGCAAAATAAATACTACCAAAGAGAGAGAGCATGGGCTTGGGATGAACCAGATAACCCTATTGATTGTTGACGACCACCCGTTGTTCCGTCAGGGCGTTGTGGATGCCTTGTCATTGGAGCCTGATATGCGTATTGTTGCCCAGTCTGCAACTGGGGATGAAGCGTTAGAGTTGATCAAGTCCAAAAAGCCGACAATTGCTGTTTTGGATGTAAATCTTCCCGGTATGAATGGACAGCAGATCACACACCAAGTCTCTCAAGATAGGCTGCCAACTCGTATCATTCTTATGACTGGTTATGACGACATTGAACAGGCAATTCATGCAGCCCTTGCAGGGGCACATGGCTACTGTTCAAAGGATATCGAGCCACAGTCCCTTTCACGTATTATTCGTGAGGTCGCAGAAGGGAAATTCGTGTATGCAAACAATGTCTTCACCCGCCGTGAGCTGGAGTTATGGGTAGAAGATAGAATGGAAGGAGCTAGGCGTTCTTATAGTGAACCAGGTACGCCGTTTCATCCGCTATCTGACCGCGAAATGGAAGTTTTATCATGTGTTGTACGCGGTATGAGTAATAAGGAAATCGCCACTTTATTAGGAATCAGCCATCAGACTGTAAAAAATCATGTAACTGCCATTCTGCGTAAATTTGGCGTTGAAGATCGGACCCAGGCTGTCGTTTATGCATTGAAACGCGGGTGGGTTACTTTAAAAGATTCCGATATTCGACCCGTGGAGTAATTTCATGACAGAAAAAGAAACATTAGACTACCAGAGTGAATTGGAGGAGACTCAACGGGCTTTGCGTGAAGTTAATTTGATGATGGAGCAGAGCCAGGGAGAACTTGCCAAGATTACCCAGCGTAATACAGCAATTTCGTCTCATCTTCAACAAGTGCAAAAACAGGGCGCAGCAATTGACGAATTAAAAATGGCATACGACTCTGCCTTGGATGCCCAACAGCGTCTTTTCATTATGCGCGGCCAGCTTGAAAAGCTTCAAAATGATAAGACCCATCTCGAAAAATATAAGATTGTTTTGGAAGAGGTGGTTTCCAGTGCTAAAGCAATGACCTCTTCGGCTACTACTGCCGTAAGCGGAAGCCCTAAAAGCCAGATGGCTGGCATTGAAATGATTGTCAATGCCCAGGAAGCGGAACGTCAGCGCTTATCTCGGCAAATGCATGATGGCCCTGCACAGGCTCTTTCAAATTTTATTTTGCAGACAGAGATTGCAATGCGTCTGCTTGATATTGACCCGGCACAGGCAAGAGATGAATTAGGGGATTTGAAAACATCCGCGATGAGCACATTTCAAAAAGTGAGAAATTTTATATTTGAACTTCGCCCCATGATGTTGGATGATCTAGGATTAACTCCTACACTCAAGAAATATGCTGATGCATTTAAAGAACAGACTGGGTTGGATGTGAGTGTTACTGTGACTGGAGTCGAACGTAGGTTGGAACCCTATTTAGAAGTCATGATTTTTCGAGCTGTACAGGAATTGCTGGGAAATGCAGCGCGCCACAGCCAGGCTTCTCTTATCAAAGTTCAAGTAGACCTTGGTAATGACTTAATCCGCGTTAGTGTGGATGATAACGGGAAAGGCTTCGATGCCGAAACCTTGAAGGAATCATCAAATCTTGGCTTGAAATTGATTCGCGAAAGAGCAGAAATGCTTGGTGGTAATTTTGAAATTGATAGCGTGTCAGGATCTGGCGCAAGGATATCATTTACGGTACAAGCTAGAAATTAAAAACTTCTTTTATGAGAGTTCTTAACAAAATTGTAGATAGATCTAGTAAGTAAAGCCATATTACCCCATAATATGTTTTTGCCATTTTTCTTGTATAATGAATATGTTATAAACGTTTTGTAATAAAATAACTTATTCACTCCACGAGAGGAGAAGATTATGCGTCGCGGTCGAACATTGATTTTAGTGCTTCTAATAGTAATAATTGGTTTAATAGTGGGTTTTGTAGCCATTCGTCAGTTTGTGCTTACTCCACAAACGGCAGAACAGCCCGTATTTGTTGAGGTCTTTTATGCGGCCCAAAATATTCCACAAGGCGGGGCAATCACGGAAGATGTCCTCCTGACGATGAATATTCCTCAAGCAAATGTGGTTGAAGTTATGTTCACCCGAGACGAATTATCTTTGCTTACTAACAACAAGGTGGCAAAATTCCCTCTTGACCAGGGCGTTGTTATTACCGACTCAATGGTTAATGATGCTTCAGCTGCTGTTCCGATATCTGGTCCTCAATGGGCGTCATTGATTCCACCTGGAATGACGGCAATGTCTATCCCAGCCAACCGCCTTTCATTATCTGGTTATGCCATTAACGATGGCGCGCATGTAAACATTAATGCTTGTCTTATGTTTGTGGATGTAGATCCAACGTTTCAGACAATATTACCCAATCTTACAGCAGTATTAACAGGGACTGGTTTGGGGCAGGTAACTGGCTCTGAAGGGACTGGATACGGAGCAATAGGTTTGCCAATCCTTTCTTTGGGCGTAGTCACAACTGGTGCACCACAAGGTAGATTGGAATTGGACCCATCGCTTCAGCAGCCCTATTATCTGGTACCGTCCGAGGCGCAGCGCCCAAGGCTGGTATGCCAGATGATGCTTCAGGATGTTATAGTTATGAAATTGGGTAGTTTTTCTTTAATTCCATCTGGAACAGTGACTACACAGCCCGCTGCAACAGACCCCAATGCACAAGAACAAGCAGCTCCTGCAGCACCTGATATCATCACCTTAATTGTTACACCGCAGGATTCCATAACCTTGTCATATCTGATGTATACCAATGCTCAAATTTCTATGACTCTGAGAAACCCAACTGATTTGGCTCGCCAAGCTACAGAGGCATCTACTTTGCAGTTTTTGTTGAGCCAATACAATATTCCCGTACCTGCAAAACTTCCTTATGCGATGCAGCCTGCATTATCCACGTTGGTATCTCCATTTTTAGCGAACGATACGGTTACTGTCCCGCCTCAATAAAAGACAACTTCCAAATGATTGGATACGGTGTATGACTTCAGATAAAATTCGGGTCCTTATTGTCGACGACATTGCTGAAACACGAGAGAATGTACGCAAACTTTTGCAGTTTGAGTCCGATGTAGATGTTGCTGGTGCGGCACGATCTGGCAGAGAAGGTATTCAACTTGCACAGGAATTGGACCCAGATGTCATCTTGATGGATATCAATATGCCGGATATTGATGGTATCACTGCAACAGAAGAGATCCGTCAAAAATCACCCCATGTTCAGGTCGTGATTTTATCAGTTCAAGGGGACCAGAATTACATGCGTCGGGCAATGCTCGCCGGCGCAAGAGATTTTCTTACAAAGCCTCCCATGGGAGATGAATTAATCTCTGCCATACGACGGGCTGGAGAAATGGCTCATGTGGAAAGAGCAAAAGGTGCTAAGCAGCTTGGTGCTTCTTCATCTTCAGGTGGCTCAACCTCCATTGCAAATTATTCACAGCCTTCAAAAGGAAAAATCATAACTGTTTATAGTCCTAAGGGAGGAACTGGCAGTACAACTATCGCAGTCAACCTTGCGATTGCACTTCATAATGAAGACACTCGTACAGTTCTGGTGGATGCAAATTTACAGTTTGGTGATGTTGCAGTGTTTTTGAATGAACAAGGGAAAAATACAGTATTGGAATTAGCTCCTCGTGTGGATGAGCTTGAACCTGAAGTAGTTGAGGAAATATTGATCAGGCATGAAGCATCTGGTGTTCGGATTCTTGCTGCGCCTCAACGTCCTGAACAGGCTGAAAAAGTCAGCGCTGAGCAATTTTCTAAAGTTCTCCAGTTTTTACAAGGGATGTATGCTTATGTTGTTGTTGATACATCTCCGATTTTGACCGATGTAATACTGTCTACTATTGATATTAGTGATGTAATTGTGCTGGTCACTACCCAGGAAATCCCATCCATTAAAAATGCCAGGCTTGTGCTGGATTTATTTAAGACTATGGGTGTGATCAAGGAGCGTATTGTGTTTGCAATGAATCGTTATGATAAACGAATTGCAATTACTCCTGATCGGGTAAGCGAAAATTTAAAGCATGAGATTTCTGTGACAGTACCTTTTGATGAGAAAATTGTCATTACATCGGTTAATCGCGGCATTCCTTTCATGTTGGATAACAATAAATTGCAACCTGTTGGAAGAGGGATTTTTTCCCTAGCGGAATCTATTCGGGCGCGACTTAGTGTTTTAGAAGTAGAGAATGATACAGTACTCAAGCGTTAAGGAGATTTGTTATGTCGTTGCTTCGACGTATTGAAAAAGGACAGGGTGGCACTCAGGAAGGTGGTACGCCATCTCCTGCTCCACAGCAATCAAATAGCGGGGGAGGGCAATCTGGCGGTGGAAATGATTCTTCCCGCCTTTCTTCGTTACAGGCTAGACGTGTAAGTGCACCGATTACTTCTCCTCAAGCTGGTTCTTATTTTGATCTAAAAACAAGGGTGCAAAATAAACTCTTGGCAGAAATTGACCCTTCCATGGATGTGTCGCGAACAGATGACGTTCGCCGTACTATTCAAGGACTATTTGAACAGATACTTGTTGAAGAAAACATTGTCCTTTCGCGGCCCGAGCGAGCACGTTTGTTTGAGCAGATATCTGCTGAAATATTGGGTCTTGGTCCATTACAGACGCTTCTTGAAGACGACACAATTACAGAAATCATGGTGAATGGCCCTAAGAATATTTATATTGAGCGTAAGGGCAAGCTGCATCGCGTGCCTGTAACTTTTGAGAGTAATGAACACCTTATGCGGATTATCGATCGTATTGTTGCGCCGTTAGGTAGGCGTATTGACGAGTCGAGCCCATATGTCGATGCTCGTTTGCAAGATGGCTCTCGTGTAAATGCAGTTATTCCCCCTATTTCTCTTATTGGACCAGTTTTAACAATTCGTAAATTCTCAAAAAACCCAATTACAGTTGAACAGATGATTCAGTTTGGGTCAATATCAAATGAATCTGTTCAATTCTTAAAAGCGTGTGTGGAAGCTCGTTTGAATATCGTTATTTCTGGGGGTACTGGCTCCGGAAAAACAACTCTGTTGAATGTGTTGTCAAGCTTTATTCCTTCTGATGAACGTATCTTAACAATTGAGAATGCTGCTGAATTGCAGCTACGCCAAGAGCATGTGGTTACTCTTGAATCCCGACCTCCTAATATTGAAGGACGTGGTGAAATCACTATCCGTGACCTTGTGATTAATGCACTTCGTATGCGTCCGGAAAGAATTATTGTAGGAGAGTGTCGCGGTGGCGAAACACTAGATATGTTGCAAGCAATGAATACAGGCCATGATGGGTCCATGACAACTGCTCATGCCAACTCCCCACGTGATGCAATATCACGTATTGAGACTATGTGCTTGATGGCTGGCATGGATCTTCCAATCCGGGCTATTCGAGAGCAGATCGCTGGCGCTGTAGATGTAATTTGCCAGCAAGAACGTATGCGTGATGGTACTCGTAAAGTGACTGCAATTACCGAAGTAAGTGGTATGGAAGGGGATGTGATCACAATGACAGATATTTTCGTGTTTGAGCATACCGGTATGGAAAATGGCAGAATCGTCGGTCGCTTGAGGCCTACGGGGTTACGTCCAAAGTTTATGGATAAAATTGAGTCTGCTGGTATTCACCTGCCCCCATCTATTTTTGGTATTGGCGAACGCCGTAGATATTAGGAATATGGTAATTAGGAAATTGACTTTAATCTAAGGAATAAAATGACCTGGATCATTATTATTGGCGGTATTATCCTGATCATTATTTTGATCATTGGTGTTGTTGTTTCTTCAAACAGTGAAAGGGCGCTGGTTGAGGAACGCCTAAGCCAGTATCTTGGTGATGAAAAGCAGGATATAGATAGCGAGGCTCAGCGTTCTGTTCTCACAGAATGGGTTTCAAGAAGAGTTGAAAAGACCTCTTTTGGAGATCGTGTTGCTCGTGAATTGGCACGGGCAGATTTGAAATTTAAAGTTGCTGAATATTTTGCCTTGATTCTCATAGCTATCCTGATGGGGAGCCTTTTGTTATGGCTTATTGGAAACCGGCATCCAATTTCAGCTTTACTTGGGGCCTTGTTGGGAGCATTTGCACCCCGATTTTATATTAAAAGCCAGCAGAAAAAGAGACTGCAGAAGTTTAACGATCAATTGTCAGATATGCTTAACCTGATGGTGAATGGTTTGCGTGCAGGCTATTCAACGATGCAGGCAATGGAGGCAATAAGTAAGGAACTGCCTGCGCCTATTTGTGATGAATTTCGTCGTGTCGTTCAGGAAATGCAGATTGGTATTCCAATGGAGACTGCCTTGGAAAACTTATTGAGGCGCATTCCAAGTGAAGATTTGGACTTTGTGGTTACGGCTATCAATGTGCAACGCGAGGTTGGTGGTAATCTTTCTGAAATTCTCGACAATATTTCTTTTACTATTCGTGAACGTGTTCGTATCAAAGGTGAAGTACGCGTACTTACATCGCAGGTGCGAACATCCGGTTCAGTGCTTTCTCTGATCCCTTTTTTTCTTACTCTTATCTTATGGTTCCTAAATCCTGATTACCTTTTGTCTGTAACAGAAGGTGGAACTTTGTGTACGGCTGCGATTATCTGTGTTGTTCTTGGTTTGATCGGTTCCAGTTACTTTATTATGATGCGAATAGCAGATATCGAGGTGTAATATGACAGGTACAATAATCGCTCTCATCGTAGGAGTTGCAATTCTTGGAGGTGCTGCTCTTCTCGTCGTTGTGGGAATGCGTTATGCACGACAAGGACAGGAAGATGATATGGACGATGTCATGTCACGCCTTGCGGAGGCAACACAAAGGGGGGAGGCGGTGTCTCTGGAGGAGATAGAACTACAGCAGCCTTTCACACAACGTGTTATAGTCCCTATTGTAAAAAGACTGGGTGAACTTTCGACGCGTTTTACTCCGCAGAAGCTTCTACAAGAAACCACCATCAAGTTGGAACTGGCTGGCAACCCAGGTCGTATAGATGCTTCAACATTTCTGGCAACCCGTTTTGTCGGAGCTGCTATATTTGGCGGATTATTGTTGTTAATTTCGACATTGCCAAGCGTGAATTGGCCGTTTGCAAGAGTTGTTCTAGTTGTTGCTATTTTCACCGCCTTGGGTTTTTTCTTCCCTCAGTTATGGTTGCAGAGCCGAATTAATGGCCGCCAAAATGAAGTGCGCAAAGCCATGCCAGATGCTCTTGACTTGTTGACTATTTGTGTGGAAGCGGGGCTTGGTTTCGATGCAGCAATGTCTAAGGTAAGCGAAAAGTGGGAGAACGAAC
>CAZHOX010000049.1:10311-19076 GCA_964534345.1 uncultured Anaerolinea sp. | reverse complement strand
GCAGTGGATTCAACTGCCAGCTCAATTGCATTGAGGGCATTGCGTGCATCACCTGAAGAAACTTCAATTAAGTGGGCGCGGGCATCCGGGTCAAGTGTGATGCGTTTATTTCCGTAGCCGCGCTCTTTATCGGTCAAAGCACGGTCGAGAAGAATTCCGGTTTCATCCTGATTCAAATTGCGGAGTTGAAAAACGCGCGAGCGTGAGATGAGCGCTTTGATGACTTCAAAGTACGGATTCTCAGTGGTCGCGCCGATGAGCGTGAAAGTCCCATTTTCTACATGGGGGAGAAGTGCATCCTGCTGGGCTTTGTTCCAACGGTGGACCTCATCCACAAAAAGAATAGTGCGGATGTTATGCAAGCGTCTGCGTTCAAGCGACTCGTCAATGACCACGCGCAAATCTGCTTTGCCTGCGAGAATAGCCGAGATGGTGGTGAAATGACTTTTGGTAGTGTTGGCAATAACCTGTGCAAGCGTAGTCTTGCCTGTACCTGGCGGCCCCCAAAGAATAATAGATGAAAAAAGTTTGTCCGCTTCGATGGCGCGGCGCAGCAGCTTTCCCTCACCAATGATGTGTTCCTGCCCGATATATTCTTCAAGTGTGCGTGGACGCATGCGCGCAGCAAGCGGCGCTTCTGATTTCAGACGTTCATTCATTGCATGGTCAAAAAGGTCGTTAGACATGCGGCGATTATAGCAAACTATAACCTGTAGAGCATTTTTTATCGCCCTACTCACAAGCGTGTAGTATAATTTTGAAATTCCAATAAATTAGATATTCTTCATAAAATTTAGTTATATTACTTCAACCATTTACTGGTTGTTCCTCGGAGTTTGAATTAGTACATGTCCACAAGTTTAGCAATGCAACGATACGCCGCAGAGATATACCGCCTGCAACAAGATCATGAGCAGGTTCCGCTTTCGCTTTTAAGTTCACACATCGAATCATCGGCGCAGGCGATCTCGACGATGGTGAAGCGATTGAACAAAGGCGGCTATTTGGTGCATGAGCCGTACCGCGGCGTGCGTCTCACTCCAGCAGGAGAAAAGATCGCCATGCCCTCGCTGCGCCGTCACCGCCTTACCGAAGTCTTTCTGGTGAAAGTGATGGGCTATGACTGGGCTGCCGCACACGAGCTATCCGATGTGTTCGAGAAGGGCATCAATGACGAGATCGAAGACCGCGTCTTTGAGTTGGCTGGCCGTCCTACGCGTTGCCCGCATGGTGAGCCGATTCCCTCCAAAGATGGCGTGATGCCCATCGTCAAGGATGAGCCGCTCGTCAACGTTCCATCCGAGTCCGATTGCGTTGTCAGCCGCGTGCGCACGCACAACCCCGACAAGCTGCGTTACATTGCCGAGCTGGGTCTTGTGCCTGGCGTTCCATTTCACCTTTTGAGCTGCGCGCCGTTTCAAGGTCCATTGCGCTTGCAGATGAAGCCGCACGATCACATCATTGGATATGAACTTTCGCAATCGATCTGGGTGGAAGTGACCAAAAAAGGGACTGGGAACAAACTGCCGCCTCTTAAACGACCGTAAAGCTGGTTGCCCGAAATTTGCAGAGTCTACTCTTGAAGTGGATTCTGTTTTTTTATACCCAATACCAAATTGCCCCGATGAAGATATGTCACCCCTACGGGGTTCTGTTCCTCTATATGTAATTATCTATAATCCTGCCATCCCTTCGGGATTGTATAAGAATGGTTTACGCAAACTCCGAAGGAGTGAAATGATTATAGGTGTGGATGCAGATTGATAGGAACCCCGTAGGGGTGATATGGACTTGGGTGGTTTTGCTCCAGCGTAGATTCTGCTTGTTGAGACTGAATCCATTATCAGGGCGGGAAGAGGCGATGTAACTTTTTTCACAAGAAGCTATGACATCCATCCATGTCGAAAAGCGGGGCGGTCTGGAATAATAAGGTCAACCATAACATTTTTTAGAAGGTTCACCTTATGACGACAATGCAGCTAAGCGAAAGCACGGAAATGTATCTCAAGGCAATGGCGGAAATGAGCGACCATGATGTGGTGGCGATTGCCCGCCTTGCGGAGCGTTTGGGTGTGACGCCTGTTTCAGCGAATGAAATGGTGCGGCGGCTGAGCGAGCAGGGGCTTGTATCGCACACACCATACAAGGGTGTGAACCTGACGAAGAAGGGGCGCGAGGTGGCGTGCAATGTGCTGCGCCGCCAAAGATTGTGGGAATGTTTTTTGTACGACCACTTGAAGATCGAGTGGTCGATGGTATATGAATTTGCTTGTTCACTGGAACATGCTACTGCGCCGGAGGTGACTGAGGCGCTGGCTGGGTTTCTTGGAGACCCGAAAACCTGTCCGCGTGGGAATCCCATTCCCGCAGCGGATGGTTCTTTTAAGCCGCTGGACGCAATTCCATTGAGCGAAGTAAAACTTGGAGAGACAGCGCATGTATTGGCTGTGAATGCCACTGCTACCGATGTGCTCAAATATTTGCAGGAAAAAAATATTCTACCTGGGCGAGATGTGACAGTTGTTGAAATCGCGCCGATGCAGGGACCATTGGTGTTGCGCGTGGCAGAGAAGGATGTTGCGCTTGGGCTTTCAGTAGCGGAGTTCGTGCTTGTGAAAATAATAAAGAATTGAGGAAATATGTTCATGGCTGATTCAATCCAACTTCATCTGCTTCAACCTGGGCAGCGTGCAACCATTGCCAAGATCAATGGGGCGAGCGCACTGCGCAGACGTTTTATTGAAATGGGGATTGTCAAAGGGGAGACAATTCTGATTGAGCGCCATGCGCCATTGGGTGACCCTGTGGAATATTTCATCAAAGGCTATCACCTTGCTTTGCGAAAAGAGGAAGCTGCACAGATCGATGTGATTTTGCATGAGGGCGCAAATGGCTGATTTTACAATTGCGTTGGCGGGCAATCCCAATGCCGGCAAGACAACGATCTTCAATGCTCTGACGGGCTTGCATCAACACACGGGCAATTGGCCTGGAAAAACTGTTGAGAAGAAGGAAGGCGAAATTAAGTTCGGGGATTTAAATATCAATATTGTGGATCTGCCTGGTACGTACAGCCTGACCGCATATTCTCCTGAAGAGATCGTTGCACGTGATTACATTATTGAAGAACATCCCGATGTCGTCATCAACGTTGTGGATGCAACCAACCTTGAACGCAATTTGTATCTGACCGTTCAAATTCTGGAGTTGGATGTGCCTGTAGTTCTGGCATTGAATATGACCGATGCCTTGCAAAAAGATGGCGCAAAAATAAACCTTGAAAATCTTTCGCGTTTGCTGGGCGAAATTCCAGTTGTATCCACCACGGCAAATCGCGGCGCAGGAATTACTGAATTGATCTCAAAAGCTGTGGAAGCATCTGGCAAAAGAGTAATGGCATGAATAACACACAACCTTTTTTTCGTTTGGATTATGGCAGCAAGTTGGAACGCGAGATCGGGTACCTGCTTGCTTTGTTTGAAGAAATAAAATTTGATACAAGGCATTATCCACAGCGTTGGCTGGCGATCAAATTACTGGAAGGTGATGCGGATATTCTTGAACGCGTGCAAACCATGTCCGATGGCGGGCGGGTGATTTTTGCGGCGCAGCAAGGTGCCGAGAAATTAAAGTCCATGCTTGGTGATGATGTGGATTTGCTCACTGCTGACCGCCGCTACGGCTTCATCAACGGCGTGGTGCGCCAATCGCTGCACCGCCCGCTCATCGACCGCATCACATTCACAGACCGCGTTGACAATATTGTCACGCACAAGTGGCTGGGTCTGCCGTTCTTTTTTACGATCATGTACATCATGTTCAGATTGGTGATCGATGTGTCCGCACCGTTTTTGGATTGGACAGATGCGGTCATCAACGGCCCGATCGCAAAGCTATTTTCGTTCATACTTAATCTGACGGCTGCTCCAGCTTGGATACATTCTCTCGTCATTGACGGAATCGTCGCCGGAGTCGGAGGCGTGCTGGTCTTTGTCCCCGGGCTGTTGATTCTGTATTTCTTCCTTGCCCTGTTGGAAGACTCTGGCTACATGTCTCGTGCGGCGTTCGTGATGGACCGCTTCATGCGCGTGGTGGGCTTGCATGGCAAATCGTTCATCCCAATGATCCTCGGCTTTGGCTGTGCTGTCCCTGCCATTTACGCCACACGGACAATTGCCAGCCGCCGTGACCGTGTGCTGACCGCGTTACTCGTTCCGTTGATGTCCTGCTCGGCGCGCCTGCCAGTGTATGTGGTTTTTGGCTTGGCTTTCTTCGGGGCAAGAGCAGGCACAGTAATTTGGGCAATGTATGCTTTGGGAATTATTGTTGCCATGCTGGCGGGTTTGGTTTTCACCCGCACTATCCTCAAGCCTGATATTTCGTCTGCTTTTGTGCTGGAACTGCCTCCGTATCGTCAGCCTTCGCTCAAGAGTGTGATGATTCACATGTGGGAGAACACGCGTGAATTTGTCCGCAAGGCTGGAACGACAATTCTCTTTGCATCTGTGGTGATGTGGTTGCTGCTCAACCTTCCATGGGGCGTAACCGAGCAGCGCAATTCCTATTTCGGGAAGGTGAGCGCTGTGATCGCGCCTGTCTTTTCTCCGCTGGGGTTCGGCAATTGGGAGACAAGCGGCGCGTTGGTGACGGGCTTCATGGCGAAGGAGATCGTGGTCAGTTCGATGAGCCAGATCTATCTCAAGGATAGTATTGAAGAACCCACGGAAGCCACCACACTGAGCGAAGACCTGCTTGGCATTGGAAGCGGCTTTGTAGATGCTGCTGTCAATTCAGGGAAAATTCTGCTCAGCATTATCCCTGGCGTGGATTTGGTGGATGAAGAAGTAGATACGCAGGATACTGCTCTCAGCCTTGCTTTGCGAAATAACTTCACGTCATTGACGGCGACTGCTTTGTTGGTCTTTGTGTTGTTGTATGTTCCTTGTGTTGCTACGCTGGGCGCCATCAAACATGAGTTTGGGTCTTCATGGGCTGTGACTTCAGCTGTGTACCAGACCGTCGTGGCGTGGATCGCTACCTTTATTGTGTATCAAGGCGGTAAACTTCTCGGGTTGGGATAACAGGAAATGTTGTCTCAATTGTTGTCGCTGTTGGATGAAAAAAAAGATGGCTTGAGTCTGTTCGAGATCAGCCGTGTGATGAAGGCACAGCCGAGTGCAGTATTGTCCATGCTTGAGCTGTTGGTGCAAAAAGGAAAGCTGCTTGAGATCGGGCCTGACGGAAAGTATTGTGCTGACTGTGGGCAGGTGTCAGATTGCAATTTGCTGGCTGTGCATGGGAAGCGGTATGTGCTTACATCAAAGTTTGTGTCAATGAAGCAAGGCTGAGTAAACTCTTCTAAAATAAAAGGAGCCGGAATTTCCGGCTCCTTTTATTTTGTTTCTACAGTAACCATTTAAGCAAGTACAACCTGCCCGCAATATTCGCATTTATCCATGCCAAGTTCGAGAATACCGCCACAGTGTGGACATGCGAATGTCTCCACTTTGATGGCATAGCCTGCGGTTTTGTATGCGGCTTCGTTATCTGCCAGATCGGCGCGCAGGCGTTTAAGACGGGCGAGGTAGGCATCTCCGCTCATTTCGCCAGATTTGCGAAGGCGCTCCACATCTGCAATGGATTCTTTCAACATGCGGCGCTGCGCTTCAAGGGATTCCTTGCTGCTATCCTGAAAGGATACTTTCATCTCAGGTTTTGGCGGAATGGATGCGAGAATGGCCGCGATAATGAGAAACACTGCCGAAACCACAAGCCCTACGATAAGCGGAGTGAAGCGGAAGCCGGGGATGGAACTGAAGTTGACCTTGTTGACTTGCACTTCGTTATAGTCCGCAATGACCACGTAGCGGTCGCCGCCAAGTTTGCCAATATCTACACGGGTGATGCCTGAGGAATGCTTGGGTAAATTATTGCGTGTGCCATTCTCTGTGAAGACAGCTACATTGCCCTGATCGTCTCCGATGACCGCTTCCTGCTTTCCGTCTTCGTCAATATCAAGCCCTGAAATTTCAGTGACTTTGTCGGAAAGCGAACCAGTCCACATTTGTGTGGCGGTTGTGCCGTCAAATGAGAAAGCCCAAATACCGCCTTCTTTTCCGCCTGCAATGATCTCGCGGGAGGATGGGTCACCGTTCAATTCCACTTCACGAACTTCACTAACTGCCTGCCCAAGCGATTTTTCGAAAATAATTTTTCCATCCACAGCGTTATAGATTCGGAATGCGCCATACTCGCCGCCAGTGATGATCTCGCTGTTGCCGTCACCGTTCAGGTCAAAGGCGCGCATACGGCGGAGTTGTTCCTGTGCAAATTCCCAAACGACATTTCCTTGCGCATCATACACGGCGATGGAGCCGTCATTGGTGGCAACTGCCACATGGACTTGGCCGCCAATGCGGGCATCGTCCATACCGCGGACTTCTGCCGAGCCAAGTTCTGCACTCCAAAGCGGGTTTCCATCCAAGCCCAAAGATTGGATTCCGCCCAAGTTATCGCCGAGCACAATTTGAGGTCCAGAAGAGAAGCGAATGACTGCCACACGCGAAGGGAAGCCCGCATCCAGCGCTTCTGCCAGAACAGTCACCTGTCCCTTTGAAATTACATCCACCGACATGCCGGTGCCAACGTAATACACAACAATATCTTCCACGCCATCGCCGTTCACATCGCCAAGAGTTGTTTTGGGAGATTGATAGGGTAAAGTCCACAGGATATTGCCGCTGCCATCATAGACAGAGACATCACCCGTATTTTGGATGAAGAGGTCATCCTGTCCATCGCCGCTTACATCAATAACCTTCATACTCTCGGCGGTATTGTAGGGTTGATTCCAAATGACATTGCTTCCAAACTTTTCAGCGGTTACGGCTCCGCTGAAGGCGAACACGCCTGCCACGACCATGACGAGACAGGAAAGTACGATTGCAACAATAAAGGGAATGATTTTGCGACTCATTTATGCAGCCTTTCGTTGTAAAAGAGAATATGCAGATTTTAGAAAGCCGAGGATGTGTTCCTGCTCAATATCTTCAAAAGGAGATTTTGCAAGGATGTTGATAATGCCTCCATCGGTGCTTAGTTCAACAACAGTATATTTACCGATATTTTGGCCTTTTTTAAAACTAGGAGTTTGCTGGATCACATAGGCTTCGGGATTGACCACAATGCGCACTTTTAGTTCCTGCTCGGCGCCTTTGAATTTTTCAGGCTTGAGTTTGGACTTTCCGCTGATGCGGCTGCGCTTCCAGTAGGATTTTCGTTTCTTCGATTTTTGAATGGCCGAAACGCGCAGAATATTGCCATCATACAACTTCGCTTTCAGGGAAAGCCACGGGTCGCTAAAATGTTGCGTAGTGCGGTTTTGAGTATCTTGTGTTTCGCGGGCAACCTTGGTTTGGAGCATGGCTCCTGTCAGATCAAGGTGACCTAAAAATGTAGCGCCAGGCTTCAGGTCGTCACGAAGCGTATGCAGAATTTCCTTTGTCCCGTAATAACGTGGCGAAAAATCTTTCGAGTCACTTTTTCGTAAACTTCTCGCCATGATAAAAGCAGCGAGCCATAAACAAATTGCGCCCACTGTAAAAATAAAAGAAACATAACCAAATACAATGAGAATTCCATCGATGGCTGAAAGACCAACACCCACAAAGAAAATGATCAAAGGAATCCAACGCCATTTATCGCCTGCCGATTCTGTTCTTTGCACTTCTGCTACAAATTTATCCATGCCGCGCATGATCGAATCTGGCTTATCGGCAATGGAAACATAAACGGGGGTGTAATCTTTTTTGCCTATGGCGCTTGGCGGCGGTGTTTTCTTGCGGGCTGTATTTAACAAATAAAAGAACAGCAGCACAATGACGAGAATGATTCCACAAATAACTACCATTCACTCCTCCAGTGATGTACAGCGATATAATTCGGCGATGCCTAAAATACTTTATACAGCTTTCGATATTGTACCAAGCCCAAAGGGCGCTTCCACACATATTTTGCATAACCTTCGCGGGCTGGTCAATGGCCGTTTTGACGTCCATCTTATCACGCCGAATGACGGTCTGCTCCCCCCCGAAGATACTATTGATGGCGCACGTGTCACCCGCATTTCGCAGGACCTCACCCAAAATTTTCTGGCACGCGCTGTGCATTTTGGAAAAGCTGTTGCATCTCATCTCGCGCTCCATCCCAATTATGATGTTGTCCATTTCCGAAATATTTGGGATGGATTTCAGATCGCGCAGAACAAAAAGAAGTACGGCTACAAAACACTTTTTGAAGTGAACGGACTTCCATCCATTGAGCTCAAATATCATTACCCTGGTTTGGATTCAGATTTGCTTTCAAAAATAAAGGAACAGGAAATTGCAACTCTGCACTTGAGCGATGCGATCATTTGCCCCTCACGAGTGACTCGCGACTACATCGCCTCGCTCGGACTTAACCGAAAGCTGGTGACTGTTATCCCGAACGGGGTCAGCCCCTCGGATTTTTCTGCAACCCCTTTGCCTCTTCGCAATGAACGCGTTCCAGTTTTACTTTACATCGGCACCCTCGCCGACTGGCAGGGACTGGAAATAGTCATTCGCTCACTGCCAAAAATACTTGAGCAAAAACCTGTTCACCTGCAAATTGTTGGCCGCGGGCGCTCCCGTCAGCGCAAGATGCTCGCCAAACAAATTCGGAAATTGGGCATCGAAGACCATGTCATTGTCCAGCCGGCGGTGCCGCATCATGAGATTCCCGCC
>CAZHOX010000049.1:8356-10211 GCA_964534345.1 uncultured Anaerolinea sp. | reverse complement strand
TTGACTTCCTAATTGGTCTTGGAATTTTTATAAATTGCTTGCAGAGGTCTTACCCTGTTGATGATTTCTACAACAAGGATGGAACCAACGATGGCTGCTGTAAATGTTGCCAGCCCCACATAGAAAAACCTTTTTGTATATTCCGATAAAAAGACGAAAAGATTATCCTGAAAGAAAGAGTGGAATATCAGGATGACGAGGCTGTACCTTCCAAAATATCCTAGGACTTTTTCTGCAATTGCAAAACGTGCTAAATATTTTGAAACCTCGATCACGACGAAGCTGCCTGTAATTGCTAATATTGTTGCGACAATAAAGTTGTTGTAAAGTCTGAGATTTAGGTCGGTGGTCACATCTGTGAGCGCATGTATTCCCAAAAAAAGAGCGCTGAGAAGAATAAGCGGCATAACACGAAACTCACGTTCTTTGATCTGGCTTTGGGAGAGTACCCCCAACATGAAATAGAAACTGGAAATAAGCAATAAGTCTGCGCTGAAAGGCAGGCCATTGACCTTCATTCCCCAAACCGGCATCTTCCAAAATGAGCGGATACTCAACCAGCCAACCGTTAGCAAAGTCAGCAAAGTTAGTATCTGCCAGAGTCTTCCAAGGTTGTATTTTTTGAAGATGTTTAGGACAAGCCAGCTAAAAATGGAGACAAGAAATAGATGTGTCAGAAACCAGAAAGCGACCCATCTCATTTGAGTTCCTGTCCCATAAAAGACCCATCCAATTGACTTGACGAACAGGCCTAGGTCAAAATTAGAAGCCAGCACAATGATTTCAACAACAATCGAGGTAAAGAAGTAGGGAATAAGCAAGGCTTGGAATCTTTCCTTCAGCGTGACGCCGAAAGATTTGCTGGAATTGAAAAATGTCCCTGCCAGAATAAAAAATAAGGGAATATGAAATGAGTACACCATTCTGTACAATTCCCCTTTGCTGGCAAGAACGATCCAGTTGTGGCCAGCAACTACGAGCAGAATACCAATGCCTCTGGCAATATCAATGTGGGTGAGACGCTGCTGCATAATGATTTATTTAGTTGGTGCGAAGATGTCTTCCACTTCTTTAGGGATCGCCAGTGGACGCCCTGTTTTTGCATCTACAAAGACCCAATCTGTCTCGCCTTTGACCAAGACTTTCCCGTCATTCTTTCTTGTAAATTCATATTTTCTCAGTGACCGCACGCGGCGGATATCCTCCACCCATGTTTTGATCTCTATTTCTTCACTCTCGAAGGCTGGCAAAAAGTATTCAATTTTGTGCTCGCGTACCACCCATGTTGCGTCGGGTCCCTGTGCTGTAACCCCTCCAATGGACGCGTAATGCTCTACGGCAATATCCTGCATCCATTGCACGTAGGTAACGTTGTTGACGTGGCCGTTCTCGTCAATCGCAGATTTTGGGATGGTAATGGTCTTTGAGTAGGTGGAAGAGATTGGCATGTGCCTAGTGTACTATGTTATTTTGCCTGATCTGCATTTCGCCACCAGTAAAATGTTGCAGCAATACCACTCATACTTGCAAGAAGTACGATCACATAACTATGAACTCCAAGCTGTTCGGCACGTGGACCAACTGCTCCGCTGAACAACGCAGGCACAGCCCACGGAAACCATTCACCCCAGCCAGTAATAACGGCAATTTGTGCCATCGCCACCGAGAAAATGATCCAGCCAAATGGTGGCATGTAGCCTTTCCCAATGCTGGCAACAAAAGCCACAATGGGTAAAAGAGCAATCACAAGAATGGCAGTGCCCGTTATGTCGATAAATGCGGATTGAAGTAGATTCATTGACCAGCCAGGAATCTCAACAAGAGTTCCTACAAGTAACCCGAATACGAAAATAAA
>CAZHOX010000049.1:6222-8256 GCA_964534345.1 uncultured Anaerolinea sp. | reverse complement strand
GCTGATCAGCCCCATGGAACGGGCAGCTTCGGGGTCTTTCAGAATGATCATTAATAACCCGCCGACCAACGGCACAATAGAAAACCCAATTGCTGTGAAAAGTGGAACGCTGGAGCGGCGCATCTTGAGTGACTCAACCCACAAGGCAGAGGTGAAATTGTTCATTTTGTTAACCTCAAAAAATACTCTTCCAAATTTTCCTGTTCAACTGCAAGGTGGGCGGGCGGTGTGCCAGCATTGACCAGCGAGGTTGCAACAGTTTCGGGCGAGGCAAGCGCACGCGGATCTTTTATGATAAGCCTTCCATCTTCCATGCTCACTGCTTCAAATGTAGAAAGCGCCTCTTTTGCCTTGTTCAAATCTTTTGTGCCGATCACCAGCCTTTGCGAGCGAAGTTCTTCGAGGCGGTTTGCATCAAGCTCTTCGATAAGCTTCCCATTGTGAATAATTCCAATTCGATCTGCAAGCAAATTCACTTCGGTCAAAATATGGCTGGACATGAAAACAGTCATCCCATGTTCTCGCGCCAATGAAATTAACAATTCGCGAATTTCAACAATGCCCGCAGGGTCAAGTGCATTGGATGGTTCGTCCAGAATCAATAACTCAGGTTTATGCAGCAATGCTCGTGCCAGCCCAAGGCGTTGAAAATTACCGCTCGAAAGCGTACCAGCTTTACGGTCCGCATAAGAGGCGATGGAAAGTTTATCCATCACATCATCCACGGCTTTTGGATTTTTAATCCCATGCAATCGTCTTGCGATATCCAAATTTTCGCGAACAGATATTTCAGGATAGGCGGCTGGACTCTCAACGAGATGCCCCACCTGCGCCCAAGGCCCGCTTCCATGCGGACCGATAACCTGATCCAGCACTTTGACATTTCCCTCGCTTGGGCGGATCATCCCCAAAAGCGCGCGGATGGTGGTTGTTTTGCCCGCGCCGTTGAGTCCGAGAAAACCATAAATTTCGCCGCGCTTCACCCGCAAGTTGACTTGATGCAAAGCACGCACATCCCCATAAAATTTGGATAGGTTGTTTGTTTCGATTGCGTACGACATTTTTCTCCAATGATATCCATCGCGACGAGATCATCATCACATTTATCCATGCGGATGTCAAGATGGGAGCAGGTAAGTATAATGGGCGCTCGGAGGAAGATATGCGTGCAAAAATAAAATGGTTTGTACTGCTGTTTTTGGTCGTGATAATTGCGGTGGTGTATTTGTATCCCGTGCCGAGCGTCCCGTTTGACGAGGTGTATGCAAAAGTGGATGCGACCGAGGTAGAGTCTTTATCGGCGTTTCGCTTGGCGAACCCACCGAAGACGATTGACGTCAATGGAACGAGTTGGGAATATGTTTCGATGGGGGCGGGTGAGGAGACCATTCTTTTTCTACACGGGATGACCGGCGCGTATGATATTTGGTGGCATCAATTGGATGTGCTGAAAGCGGATTACCGAGTTATTGCGGTGACGTATCCCGCGGTGGATACCCTGGCTGAAATGGAAGCGGGCGTTCTGTCCATTTTGGATGCGGAGGGCGTGGATAAATTCAACGTGGTGGGGACATCGCTTGGAGGATACTTTGCCCAATATTTGGTCGCGCATCAACCTGACCGAATCCTGCGCGCTGTTTTCTCGAACACTTTCCCCCCAAATGATTTGATCGCCGAAAAGAACAAGACGATTGGCGCGGCGTTACCATTCTTGCCCGAATGGTTGGTGATCGATGTGCTGCGTGGAAGTTTCGCGAGCAGTGTTTATCCTGCTTCTGGAAATGATGAATTGACGCTCGCATTTCTGAATGAGATAGGCTATGGACGCATGAGAAAGGCACAAGTGGTGGGACGTTTTCATGGCGTGGTCGAGAAATTCGACGCTCCGGATTTGAGCACGCTCAATATCCCCGCTCTGATCATCGAAGCAGATAACGACCCGCTGGTGGAATTAGTTTTGCGCGAGCAGTTGAAGGAGTTATATCCTTCTGCCGAAGTCCACACGTTTTCAAATGTTGGGCACTTCCCATATTT
>CAZHOX010000049.1:0-6122 GCA_964534345.1 uncultured Anaerolinea sp. | reverse complement strand
ACAAAATAATAAACTTCACTTGAGCGTAGTCCTACCCAAAAAATCGAGGCGGTTCTTTTTTATACTTCGATATGGTGCTGGTGTTTTCTCTCATCAAAATCGCAATATAACAAACCGTTCCCGCAGCCTTCACATTCGATTTGCAACGTGGCGTGTTGGATGTTGTACCCGTGTGCAAGCAGTTCATTGATGTCCTGTTGAATTAGCGAACACTCCCGCATGGAGATGTCATCTGTGACGACGTGAGCGGAGAGCATGCGCAGGTTTTCATTAATGCTCCAGACGTGCAGGTCATGGACACTGCGGACACCGTCCACGGTGTGGAGCTTTTCCACCATTTCTTTCATGTCAATATTCTCTGGCGTGCTCTCCAGCAAAATGTGAATGGATTGGCGCAGAATGCTCCATGCATTCCATAAAATGAATAGACCGATCAAGGCGCTGACAAGCGGGTCGAGCCAGTTCCATTGCGTGAAGTAGATGATGACGCCCGCAATCACTGCACCCAGTGTGGACATGACATCGCCCATCAAATGAAGAAAGGCGCTGCGCAAATTGAGGTCACTATCACTTCCCTTGTGGACGAGCCAGGCTGTTACTACATTGATGATGACGGCAATAATGCCAACGCCCACCAGAATCGGGGCGTTAACTTCAGGGGTGGAAATGAAACGATGATACGCTTCATAGAAAATCCCCAATGCGATCAAGATCAGAGTGGTGGAATTAACCAACGCAACTAAAATCCCAACACGATGATAACCAAAGGTCTTGCCGGCGTTGGCAGGTTTGGTTGCGATCTTCAATGCGTACCAACTTAACCCCAGCGCGATGACATCAGTGAAGTTATGTGCGGCGTCAGTGAGCAGTGCAAGGCTATTGCTGAATACACCCGCAGCGACTTCAATAAAGACGAAGATAGCTGTGAGTGAAAGCGAAAGTGCAAGCCGTTTTGTGGTTTGGTTGGCGAGGTCGCCAACGTGAGAGTGAATGTGATTATCCATGAGTATTCTGCTGTTTTAGTAATCGGGCTGAGTTGCCTAATATGCCGAGGTCTGGAATGGATTGAAGCGCGGCAGCGAGCATGGGCGGAAGAAACCCAAAGGCTGCGAGTGCGAGACCGATGATGTTGTATGCGGCGGTAAAACCGAGATTACCTTTCACCACGCGCATGGTTCGTTGAGCGGTGGCAATGACATGCGGAACGAGCATCCAATCTTCGTGCATGAGCGTGATGTGCGCGGCTTCGATGGCGATGTCTGTGCCTGCTTTCATGGCGATGCCAACGTTGGCTTGTGCAAGTGCAGGCGCATCGTTGATGCCATCACCGACCATGACGACGATGTGTCCCTGTGATTGATATTCTTTGACGATACGAATTTTGTCTTCGGGCAAAAGATTGGCGCGGAACGATATGCCCAATGAATTGCCAACGGAAGACGCGGTTTGTTCATTATCACCAGTCAACAGCTCGATTCTTTTTATGCCGAGTCGTTTTGCTTCGTGCAATGCTTCTGGAACTTCGCTTCGCAATGTGTCTGAGGCGGCGACCAGCCCTGCGAGCGCGCCATCTTTTGAAACGAATAAAACGGTTTTGCCTTGCGCTTCCAAAGTTTGTGCTTGCGCTGGTGGGGCAAACTCTTTCATCAGTGATTGTTTACCCACAGTGATTGTTGCACCGTTCACGTTTGCACGCACGCCCATGCCTGCGAGTGATTCAAAATTGGTCGCTTCCTGCAATTGCAGTCCGCGTTCATGCGCGGAGCGGCGCAATGCGTCAGCGAGGGGATGCTCGGAGTAACGGTCAGCAGATGCGGCGGCGGAAAGAAGCGATGCTTCGTCCATGCCATTCAATGAAATGATGTCCGTCACGATCGGCTTGCCCAGTGTCAACGTCCCAGTTTTATCGATCAACAAAACATCGGCACGCGCAAGCGTTTCCAAATATTTTCCGCCTTTGATCAACACGCCGCGTTTTGCATTCGCGCCAATGGTCGCGAGCATGGCGATGGGTGTGGCGAGCGCGATGGTGCATGAACAAGCCACGAGCAAAACTGCTGCGGTGGCGAGCGGGTTGCGGCTGAATAAAAATGTGAGCGCGGCAATGCCCATCACAACGGGCAAATAATACGTGCTGAATTTATCGGCGAACTGCTGCACATCGGCGCGGTGCGCTTCGGCTTCTTCCACCATTTTGATGACGCGCCCGAAAGCAGACTCTGCGCCAACAGCCTGTGTGCGGACTTTGAGAGTTCCCTGCTTAAGCAGCGTTGCCGCGAACACACGCGCCCCGACACCTGCTTCCACGGGCATTGACTCTCCCGTCACTGACGCTTGATCCACTGCCCCTTGCCCCGAGATAACTTCACCATCCACAGGGATTTTTTCGCCAGGACGGACAACGACGATGTGATCGTTTCGTACTTCTGCAATTGGAAGCTCTTTTTCTTCACCGTCAATTTCCACTCGCGCAGTTTGCGGCGCAAGAGCCGTGAGGTCTTTGACTGCGCGGCGCGCGCCTTCGGCTGTGAGTCTTTCGGTGTAGTTGCCAATGTGCATGAAGAAGACAACCACCATCGCAGTTGTCCACTCGCCGACGAATAAGGCGGCGAACGCACCGATGGACATGAGCGTGTGCGAGATGACTTGTTTTTTCAGCGCGGCACGAACGACGTTGAAGAATATCGGTGCACCGCCGATCAACACTAATGCGACGCCAACAGGGAAAGGGATGATCTGCGTTAAGCCATCCAGCAGTCCAAGCCATTCACCTGCAACAACCAGCAGAATGATCGCGCCAAATGCAAGACCGAGCGCAGTGAACATGCGGCGTGAAAATTCACCGAGCGCGGCGTTGGGAGTTTTGCTTTCCCCATTTTGCTGCGGCACGGAATAGCCTGCACCTGTCACAGCCTGACGGATGTCCGCCATTTTCACAAGCGACGGGTCAAGTTGGATGATGGCTTTTTCAGAGGAGAGGAACACATCCACTTTTTGCACGCCGCTTAATGCAGAAATGGCGTGCTGAACGTGCTGCGTGCATTCGGTACAGTCCATGCCTGCGATAGGGACTTCGATGGTTTGGGTTTGGTTCATGTCAAGTCTCTAACAAGCTTGTAAAAAATTATGGCTGAACGGGATAACCCGCATTGAGCCACGGTTCGAGCCCGCCAAGGATGGGAGTTGCTTTTTGGAAACCGTTTTCAATCAAGATGGACGCCGCACGGGCGCTGGTTTCTTCGCTGGGTCAGGTACAGTAGGTGATGATCCATTGAGCCTTATCGAGCTCGCCCAGGCGTGCTTCAAGTTCTTCACTGGGGATATTGATCGCACCTGAAATATGGCTGGCTTGATACGCTTCCGCAGAGCGGACGTCAACGAAAGTTGCCGAGCCTGAATCAAAGGCAACTTTGGCTTCATCAAGGGAAACGCGTTGAATTTCAGGATAGACTTCTTCTACGAAAGCCGCTTCCTGAGTTGGAGCAGCAGGGGTTTGGTTTGCGAGCATGAATGCCGCAACGATCAACAGCAATCCACCGCCAACAAGGGTGACAAGCGGAATAAGATTATTTTTCTTTTGTCGTGACATGATGCGTTTCCTTTTTGGTGTGTTATCCATGCTCTACATGGTCAAGTCCCATGCTGAATAGTTTTGAGACATGGTCATCGTCCAGAGAGTAAAAGACCTGTCTTCCGTCTTTGCGTGCGCGGACGAGGTGCATTTGGCGCAATCCACGCAGTTGATGCGACACGGCAGACTCGGTCATTTTGAGTTCTTCGGCCAGAGTGCTGACGCTCATTTCGCCTTCCATGAGAAGGGAGATGAGGCGGACACGGCTGGCGTCACTGAGGGCGCTGAAGAGTTCAGCAAGTTGAATGGCTTTGAGTTCGGTGAGTTTCATGATGTATGAATATATGAGCAAGTGTTCATATATTATCGTAAAAAAATATGAATGTCAAGATGAGCAAGAGACAGTCACCCGCTCATGAGGTGACTGTCTCTTTTCTAAACTATGCCCAGCCTAGCAACCTTGCGATACTTGCGGTTAAGAAAGTCACTAAAAATGCGGTTCCCAATGTCATTACCACGCTCAAGGTTGCCCATTTGTAGCTTTTCGTTTCTTTGTAAATGGTCATGATCGTTGTGGCGCAGGGATTGTGTAGCAGCGCGAACAACATTAAGTTAACCGCCGTGAGCATCGTCCAGCCGTTGCCGTTGACGAGTAGATCAAAGATCGCCGCGTTGGAGGATGGCCCGTCGATCATCATGCCAGCTCCCATGTACACCATCATCATGGTCGGGACAACGATCTCGTTGGCAGGAATAGCGATGATGTACGCCAGAAGAATGACACCGTCTAAACCGAGCAGCAATCCAAACGGATTGAGCCAGTCTGCGATGGCACGAGCGAGATTTGAATCACCGAACGGGATGTTTGCCAAAATCCAAATGATCGCACCGGCGGGAGCGGCGGTTTGCATGGCGCGCCATAACACGAAGATGGTTCGGTCAATGATCGATGTATACAAAATGCGGCTGACATTTGGCCTGCGGTACGGAGGCAGTTCCAATGTGAATGCAGATGCTTCGCCTTTCAAAACCGTTTTGGATAATATCCATGAGGCGAGGAATGTGAACGCAACACCGATCAATACCACGCCGACAACTGTCCCAGCGGCGATGAAGGAGGTCAAGGCTGGGGGGAAGGAAGCTGCCACGAAAACAGTAGCAAGCATAATTAAAGTCGGGAAGCGCCCGTTGCATGGGACGAAGTTGTTGGTGAGGATGGCGATCAACCGTTCACGCGGAGAGTCGATCACACGAGTCGCAACTACACCAGCAGCATTGCACCCGAAGCCCATTGCCATCGTTAGAGATTGTTTTCCGTGTGCGCCAGTTTTCTTGAACAGATAGTCCATGTTGAAGGCCACACGCGGCAGGTATCCAAGGTCTTCCAAAAATGTGAAGGCAGGGAAGAAGATCATCATGGGCGGCAACATCACACTTACGACCCATGCAAGGCCGAGGTACACGCCATCCCAAAGAAAGCCCGTCAACCACCACGGCATACCGATCTGGTTGAAGAATGCGCGGCCATAATCGCCAATGCCGAACAATACCGTTGCGATAGCATCGGATACGACATTTGCACCTGAAACGGTCAACCAGATGATGATGCCAAGCAAGCCCAACATAATTGGCAACCCCGCGTATGGGGATGTAACAAGCCGATCTATTTTTTGATCGAAGTCATATTTTTTGTCCGACGCAGTTTTTACAGCGCGCCGCGCAATCGATTCTGCTTCGGTGTAAAGTGATTTTACGATCTCATCGCGGAACCCGGTTGAGAGTCCGTTTCGGAGTGATTCTGCTTTTGCTAAAATTTCATTCGCTTCCATGGTTTACCTCATTTGTCATTCTGCATTTCCTACTGTTTGCCCTCAACCGACATCTTCGCGCTAAATTGCACATCTGCCCGTTGCTGTCGCGAGACGATATCTCCGAGTTCACCAGTGGATAGTGCTTTTTGCACGCGTGCATCTCCATCCAAAAGACGGATCGCAAGCCAGCGTGCATTTGGAATTCCAGGCGCCATTTGCTCGATCATGGGCACGAGTTCATTCACTGCCTTTTGAAATTCAGGTGTGCCATTCACACGCAAAGGCTTGGTTTCTATTTTTCCTTCGATCACATCGGCAACAGCGCCCAGTAACGTATGAATACCATCGCCAGTTCGTGCTGTGATCGCAATGGCAGGGATGCCGAGGTCACGACTCAAGGAGCGGGCATCCACGTCGAGGCCTTTTCGTTTGGCTTCGTCCATGAGGTTGATTGCCACAACAACATTTTCTGTGATCTCCATAACCTGTAAAACAAGATTCAAATTTCTTTCCAATGAAGTTGCATCACATACAACGATGGTGCAGCTTGGCTGCCCGAACAAAATAAAATCGCGGGCCACTTCCTCATCCTGTGAGGCGGAAAGCAGCGAATATGTGCCGGGCAGGTCCACCAGTTTGTAGCGCATCTTGTTGAATTCAAATCCACCTTCGGCGCGGGTTACGGTCTTGCCTGGCCAATTGCCTGTGTGCTGCTTCAACCCGGTCAGCGCATTGAACAA
>CAZHOX010000048.1:9975-19290 GCA_964534345.1 uncultured Anaerolinea sp. | reverse complement strand
GTGCGGCGGTGCAATTAGACCCCCTCTGTCCCAAAGAGCGGGACATCTCCCCCAATTGAAGAACACAATTGGGGGAGAAAAAACTTGTGTTGACTAAAAAATGTATTGTTCATTTATACGCTGCCTTTTCCTCCCCCATTCATGGGTTTGAATGGGGGACGCGTACCCGAAGTGTAGCGAGCGGTAGGTGTCCGCTAGGACGGAGGGGGTGTCTGTGCATTTCACTACGTTATAGATTTTGTTGGATCTAACCATTTTTATTTTCCCATTGCGCGATTTTACTATACCGCTTTGTTTGTAACCGCAAATCAAAATGCAAGGACAAAACTCACTTCCATACAACCTGCGGACGTTATACAGTGAAGGCAAAGGAGACATTCCGATGTCCAAGAAAATACTGGTTACCTATGCCAGCCGTCTGGATGCCACAACGGGCGTCGCGCAGGCGATTGGAAAAACTCTCACTGAATGCGGCGCACAGGTGGATGTGCTGCCGATGAATGAAGTCAAAGACCTGGATTCGTATCAAGCCGTTGTGGCAGGCAGTGCCGTTCGTGGAGCGGCTTGGCTGCCAGAGGCCATGCAATTCGTTAGGGCGAATCAAAAGACTCTCGCAAAGAAACCCTTCGCGGCATTTTTGGTGTGTATGACCCTCGCCATGCCAAATGGAGAAAAATATCGTGAACATATTTCTTCCTGGCTGGGGCCAGTCCGTGCGTTGGTGCGGCCTGTGGAGGAAGGTCTCTTTGCAGGCACGTTAGACATCAGCCGAGTGGAGTCCTTCGCGGAGCGGGTCAAATTCCGCTTGAGCGTGCTCTTCGGCGTGTGGAAGGAAGGCGACCATCGTGATTGGAACGCCATCCACGCCTGGGCGCAGAAGGTGTATCCGCGGTTAGGTCTTTGATCTCTTCTCAATAATAGAAAAAATAAGAGACAGTCACAATACGTGTGACTATCTCTTATTTTTTGGCAAGTTCAATGTCCCTAAGATGGTTTCTGTTTATAATGCTGATATGACCGATGAATTCAACCCACCCTTCTATATCCGAAGCGCCTTTGCCCAAACCCTTCTGGCGAGCAGCAAGTCCCGCACAAAGGGTGAAAACCCCATGCTGCAATGCGCCAGAGAAGTGATTTTGCATCCTCTGAATGACGTCCAGCTTCAGGGGTTTTATTCCCCCCAACCAAATGGACAAGCGCGGGGGGTGGTCATGTTCCTGCACGGATGGGAAGGCAGCGTCAATTCTGCCTATATTCTCCGCACAGGGAAGGTCTTGTATGAGCAGGGCTTTTCCATCTTTCGGTTGAATTACAGAGATCACGGCAATACGCATCACCTCAACCCGGGTCTGTTCTACGCGGTTTTATTGGATGAGGTCTTCGGCGCAATTCAACAGGTGGCAAAGTACGAGAGCGAACTTCCCTTTTACCTGATCGGGTTTTCCATGGGCGGCAACTTTGCCTTGCGGGTTGCTCGCAAAGCTGCTGAAAGTCCCATTGAAAACCTCAAACATGTTGTCAGCATCAGTCCGGTGCTCGACCCGGAAAAATCAACCAACGCCATTGATGCGTATGCCTTCCTCCGAAAATACTTTCGTGAGAAATGGTCACGCTCCCTGCTGAAAAAACAAACCCTTTTCCCAGACCTGTACGATCTCAAAGATGTATTCAAACTCGAAACCATCACAGAGATGACCGAGGTCATGATCCGGCGCTACAGCGAATATAAAAGCTCATCAGACTACTTTAGTCATTACGCAGTAGTTGGCGATGCACTTGCGGATGTCAAAGTCCCTGTCACCATCATCACCTCGCAAGATGACCCCATCATCCCGGTGGAAGATTTTTACAATTTGAAACTTCCGTCCTCCACCGATCTTATTATTCACCGCTACGGCGGGCACAATGGGTTTATTGAAACTTTGTCTGGCCGGGCATGGTACGAAAAGAAAATAATAGATAAGATGCAACTTTTTTAATAGGAGATCCCATTGAAAACAAGCGATCTGAAAGAAACGAACGGCAGCGCAAAGGCTAAAATTATGTTGATGGGGGTATTCCATTTTGGGAATCCAGCGCAGGATCTGGTTAAAACGAATCAGATCAACGTGATGACATCTGAAAACCAGCAATATCTTGAGAAGCTCTCCGATCGAATTAGCCAGTTTATGCCAACTGTAGTAATGCTTGAATTCGACCCTGCGAACGGCAAAGCAATACAGGAACAGTACGACCAATATCTGAAAGACAGCTTCAGCCTGCCGTCCAATGAAATTTACCAGATCGGTTTTCGTGTTGCGAAAAAATCCCAATTGACAACAGTCCACAGTTTTGATGAACAGACCATAGAATGGAACGCACAGCCCTTGTTTGATTACATGGAGGCGCGTGATCCAGAAACCAGGTCCAGGTTTGAAGCGTTGATCGAACAGATCACCAAAGAGACGGAACAAGCACATGCCACACTGTCCCTTTCTGAGCTGTTGTTGGATGCCAATGATGAGCAGAAGGACACTCTTAATAAATATTTGTATCTGTTCACCAATTCAATAGGGGCAGGCCAGAATTTTGAAGGCGCTGACGCGGCAGCAAGCTGGTGGCATAGAAATTTCCGCATGTATGCAAACATTCAAAAGTTTGCAGATCCCGGCGAGAAGGTTCTGGTAATTGGCGGTCAGGGACATACAGCCATACTTAAGGACTTGCTGAAACTTGACCTGGATCGGGAGGCTGTCGATGTTATACAATACTTTTAACCATAATCCAATCCTGCATTTCTTTATTTTTTGCTTGGGAAAAAATCAGCCATCATGAATACAGTGGTTTAGGTTAATTGACAGACTGTCTCAATATTTCGGAGGTAAAGATTATGAAAACCAACAAATGGGGCAGCCTTGCATCCTTTTTACTGGCGTTGTCATTCATCGTTGCGCCTTTCATCTACCTCACTGGAAATTTGCGCGATGCCTTGGGAATATTCGCCTACGACCTTGCAGATTTTCTCTCCGGCCCAATTCTGGCAGCCAGCCTGATCGTCGTCACCTACATCCTTCGTGAACGCATTGGCGAGAGCGCTTCCCGCCGTATGGACCTGGCGCTTATGGCAGCCGTCCTCTCCGCAGCGGGCATGGCGGCAGTCGCCTTCATCCGCGCCTCAAACCGTCATTACCATTTGCTGCATCCAGAGTTGAATTTGGAAAACTCTTCAACCGTGCTCATCGTTTGGACAACCCTTGTAGCCGGAATGAATTCGTTTGGATTTCATTTCTTGGGATGGATGATGGTCTTGGCAGGTTCCGCCCTTTGGACATCCCGCCTCTTTCCGCCCCTGTTAACTGGTTTCTATTTACTGGCAGGAGTCTCGTCCCTGTTTGTTTACCTGTTCCCAACCCTCGAAGGGCTTTCTCTGTTGCTTGGCACCATCATAAGTATTTGGCAGGGAATATTGTTCTGGAAGCTTGAAAGCCGCCAGTGAACCTAAAAAATCCTACAAATGGACAAACCTATGAAAAACTTAATTTCACGCATTTTGATCAGCGCCATTCTTTTCTCTCTTTTGTCGGGCATTGTCGTCATAGCCATCGGCCTATTCCGCCATTGGGAAACTTCCACCCAGTATAGCGATGGCTTTTTCTGGGCAGGCGCCATTATGATCTCGATCGCTTTTATTAACGTCATGGGGATGCGCCAGGGAAACGTACCCGGTTCAAAGTACAGCCGGTTCTCAGTTCCTGTGGACATAACCGAACAACTTAAGAATTGGCAGGCAGATGTTTTACACGGCAACCATCTTCTGGCCTTCCTTGGAATTTCCGGCTTGTTGTTATTTTGCTTATCTGGTTTGGCGATCTGGATCGGGAGGCGGTTTGGAATTTGAATTTCAGCCGCCCTTCATGCGAACGCAGATCAACTATACACGATAGGTGAGGTGGGCTAATTTCCCAAAAACTCTGCCTCGGTGAGGCACCGAGGCAGAGTAAAAAGAGGGGCGCAGTTATGGGTTAGTGGCCGTTGCCATGCTGCCCAGGGTCTTCGGGCGGGGTTCCATCTGATTCGCAGGTGCCATCCCCGTCGCCATCACCGTAGCTGTTTCCGCTCTGCGGATTTTGATGCAAGGGCTCGGAAGTTTCATCTTGATGAATTCTAAGTTGATCTTGCGTTTGGTCCCGTATCTGATCTTGAACAGGCACGCACAGCGGGTCCGCAACCGGGTCACAGAGTGGAGTCTGCTCCTGTAACTGGAGCATCTCGCGAGATTGAGTCTGAAGCGCTTCGTCGGTTGGAAGTTGCTTCTGGGCTTGTGTCTGAGTCTGAACTTGAAGAGGCTCGTCCGCGCTTCCTTCCTGCTGTTGGCTTTGGACTTGTTCTTGAGAAGTGACCTGGCTGGTAATGGGTTCTGCTCCGCCAAACATCAGGCTGAGAGAAGTGAGGGCGGCAATCAATAGTTTGAACATTTTTTTCTCCTTTTGAAAATTGATGTGTTCACTATGATCGTCGCCGTGGGGTATGAAAAGTAACGGCCTTTACACAATCTTTAAAAATGAAAAGCGCTTGAATGAGTTGTCTTAGCCCAATTTGGGTAGCACTGCTCCAGTTTTTTTCATATAGTCGCGATATTCATCACCGAAAGAATCCTGCATCATCTTTTCTTCTGCCCGCACACGCAGAAAATAGAACGGAACGAAAACGATGAGGTTCGCAAAGCCGACCAGCCAATTTTGCAAAAGCAAAGGCTGGGCAATGGCTAGAATCCATTGCGAGGCGTACATGGGGTGGCGAATAATTGCGTAGATACCGCGCGTGATGAGTTCGTGTTTTTCGCGGATCTCCAGCGTGGGTGACCAATTGAGCCCAAGGTCTGCGTGAGCACGCCAGAAAACATAAAGCGCTCCGGCAATGAGCACCACCCCAAACCAAGCTGCCCAGGTGGGCAATGTGTAATTTGCAAAATCCAACCAACTGGTTGAAGAGTAAAGTAGTGGCAGAAAGAATCCCCCCAGAAACAGCAAGCCAAGAATGGATTTTTCCTTTCCTGTAACTTGCTGCTCGCTCATCTTTTCCGATTTGCGCTTTTTGTTAAGCGGCGCACGGATAACCATTTGCGCCACAATAGTGACCCAAAATGCAATTCCAAATAGTTTCATTTTCTATTCTTTCTATTACTCAGATTTTTCCACAACCAAAGTTGCTTCTGTTACCAGTGCCGCAATGGCGCCAATGGCTGCCAACTGCGGAGCCAGCAGCACGCCCACCACGCCGAAGGTCATGGGAATTTCCATCAACACTTTTCCCTCTTTGTCCTTGATGATCAACTTGCGGATATTGCCTTCATGAAGCAATTCCTTGATCTTGGCGATCAATTTTTCACCGTCGATCTTGAATTCTTCCGTGTGAGTATTTTCAGTCATTGTTTCCTCTCATTCAAACCATTTTTCATCGAGTGGCGGCCACTCGTCGCTTTGGTCTGCGCGTTGCTCCCAGTTTTCTTTACCGCTCCACTCTTCGATCTGGATGGCATATACAGATGTCGCGCGCAGTTCCTTGTCTGTGATCTCGCGGTATTCCTTGCCGGCCGTCATGGCAGGGAAGTATTTGCTGATGAGACCATATAACAATCTACGTGCTTCATCAGGATTGGTTACGATTCTCGCCGTACCAAACGCGATGACACTGCGAAACTGGAGCGAAAACTCAAGCGCTACGTTGGATGGAAGTAACTTGCCCAATTCACTCGCCTCAATACTGACCTTTGGGTTGGTCTCAATATTCGAGCGGACTCTCCCCGCGATATTGGAGTGAAAGACGATCTGATGATTTTCTTCGTCATACCAGAATGTGCTTGGGTTAAGGAAAGGCTGTCCGTTGGATGATGTGGCAATGTGCCCAACTTGCGCATCTTTGAGGAAGGCGCGTATCCAGGCATCATCTTTGGTCAGGTGGGGTCTGCGTTGAAATGCAGTAGGAGATTGATTTTGGTATTCTCTCGGCATGATTTTCTCTCTTCTTTGGGAATTTATTGATTATCCACCAGCAGGTACTTGTACCAAGTCCATTGGGCGAAATAACAAAGTACAGCGCTTGCCGCTACGATCACCCAACTGACAAGGTTGGTGCTGCCCATAAAATTCAGCAGAAAATAGATCCCTGCTCCCGTAGTCAGTGAACTGAGCAGGGATACCTCCATGGCGATCAGGTTGGCAATGCTGTATGGTTTATTTGTTGGCGGCAGGCTGCTTGAACGCCATTTGAAAGCCGGCGCAATTTCAGGGTTATGCTCAATGTAATATTCTTTGATCGTGTTCATTGCTTCCACGGCTTCATGCCAGGCGGCGCGCAATCTGGCAAGTTGGGCAAGGGTGAAAGACCCCATGAAAGTTAATAGAAGAAAGAGGAGGAAAAAAGCAAATGAGATGCCTTTGTAGTTCGCGTCAAACTGAGTCCCTAAAATTGCCGCCGCAAACGAGCCGACTGTTACAAAGTAATAGGATGAAAACCGTGAACGGTCTTCGTTGGATTGAAAGACATTATTCGCAATGTATTCGTATTCAGCTTGCAGCATCTGGTCTTTGTCTAATTTAGGTTTCGCTGCCATAGTGGTCTCTCCATATTTCAAGGGATGATGTGGTGATTATCGCACAAGTTTGGCTTTGGTCAAAAAAAGGCCTTGTTTGCACAAGACCTTTTTGTTTTCACTCTTTTTCAGCTTTTGTGATTAAGCCTTGAATGCCCACTCACCCTGGCGCATGACAGGCTCACGCGAACCATCTTTGTTGATGCCGTCGATGTCCATTTTTGAGGAACCGATCATGAAGTCCACATGCTGCAGGCTGACGTTGCCACCAGCGGAGATAAACTCCTCGTCGTTCAACTCCTCTCCACCCGTAAGAGTGAAGCGATAGGCTCTTCCAATCGCAATATGGCAGGAGGCGTTCTCATCATAAAGCGTGTTGTAGAAGAGATGTCCGCGCTGGCCGATGGGGGAGGATGCGGGCACGAGTGCCACCTCGCCGAGGCGGTGTGAGCCTTCATCGGTGTCCACCAGTTTTTGCAGGGCGGCTTCGCCTTTCTTGGCAGTGACTTTGGTGATACGTCCATTCTCAAATGTCACCTGGAAATCTTCGATCAATGTGCCGCCGTAACTCAGCGGGAAGGTGGCGGTGATCACGCCGTCTGCGCGGTTGCGGTCTGGCAGGGTGAAGACTTCTTCGGTGGGCATGTTGGCCGTGAATGCGATGCCGTTTTGCGCCATCGACTGTGCGCTGATCCAAAGATGTCCATTGGGTAAGCCGAGGGTAAAGTCTGTGCCGGGGGCTTTGTAATGCAAGGCCGTATATTGTTTGGCTTGTAAATATCGCGCACGTTCCCGCAGGGCGAGGATGTGTTTTTGCCATGCATCGATGGGGTCGGGCTGGTCAATGCGTGTGGATTCAAAAATGGCTTTCCATAACTTTTCCTTCGCTTCTTCAAGAGGAAGGTCGGGGAAGATTTTCATTGCCCAGCCATCGCCAGCAGCGGCAACCACACACCAGTTGATTGCGTTCGTTGTGACTTTCTCGCTGACTTTGCTGGCAACTTGTAAATGTTTCGATTGCATCAAGCCGACAATGTCCGGGTCAAGGCCGCCAAGCAGGTCAGGGTTGGAGCCTGCAATGGACAGCAGCGCATCACCATTGTTGATCATGTTCATGATGGCGTCTATTGTGTGGTTGGGATATTCATCGAAGGAATCGCGCGGCGCATGTTGTGCGCGGATGCGCAGCATTTCTTCATCACCCCAGAGCACTTCCACATATTTTGCGCCAACGCTGTAAGCGGCTTTGGTTATTTCATATACCAGCGGCGCAAACTGGTGAGGGACACCACGAGTGGCCATAAGCGAGATGATCAATCTCTGTCCGGCGCGAATATTCAAACCAACTTTCACGATCGCTTCTGCGTATTTTGCCAGCATTTCCTGATGGGTTTTGCCTGTCATTTTGCCTCGAAATAAAGGGGATTGCCCTAGTATAGCATGAGGTTGGTTTATAAAATAACCAATCTTGTTGGAGGTGTTATATACTTGGAGCAAGCTATTATTCCTTCCCGTAGGAGATCTTTTTATGCTTATTATCGAAAAAGTGGACACTGAAAACAAGAAGCAGGTCAAGCGTTTTGTGGAGTTGTCCTATCGTATCTATGCGGACTGTCCACAGTGGGTGCCGCCACTGAACGTGGACGCCTATAACCAACTCAACCGCAAAAAACATCCCTTCCATGAGCATTCGGATGTGGATTTTTTTATCGCCGTGCGTGATGGGCGGGATGTGGGACGTATTGCCGCCATTGAGAACAAGCCATTCAATAAATATCATAATGAAAAGACTGCGGATTTTTATTTATTTGAATGTGAAAATGATATGGAAGCTGCAACGGCCCTTTTCAATACTGTCTTCGATTGGGCAAAAAAACGCGGTTTGGCTACCGTGATCGGCCCCAAGGGCATGGGTCCGCTGGATGGATATGGGACGCTGGTCTTTGGGCACGAACACCGTCAGACGATGACCATGCTCAATTACAACCACTCCTACTATCAGTCACTGGTGGAGGCGCAGGGTTTTGTCAAAGAGGTGGACTTTGTCTCATGCTATCTTCCAGCAGATAAATTTCAACTTCCCGAGCGAGTCAAGCGTATCTCTGAGCGCGTAATGGAACGTGGACATTTAGAAGTGAAGCGTTTCAAGAATAAAAAGGAATTGCTGCAATGGGCAGATCGTATCGGCACTGCCTATAACAACGCGTTCGTAAATAACTGGGAATACTACCCGCTCTCTCAGAAGGAGATCGATTTTGTTGTTGAAAATATTATGACGATTGCCGATCACCGATTGATGAAGATCATCACACATGGTGATGATGTAGTGGGCTTTTTATTTGCGTTTTACGATGTCTCTGCTGCGATGCAGCGCGCCAAAGGAAAGTTGTTTCCCTTTGGCCTGATCGATATCCTGCTGGAAATGCGCCGCACGAAAACAGTGTCTGTTAATGGCATGGGCATTTTGCCCGAATTTCAGGGACATGGCGGCAATGCTTTGCTTTATTACGCAATGGGAAACACCCTGCTGGAATTCGGTCAATTCGTGCATGTGGAAATGACGCAAGTTGCCGAGACCACTGAGCAAATGCGCGCCGACTTGAAGAACTTGAACGGCGTGGAATATAAGAATAATCGCGTCTATCGAAAAAAGCTCTAACGTATCACAAGTCAAAAAGAGAATTTTGCTATGAAGCATCCCTTGGATTTCATCCCGCAAACTCTGCGAAAACCTTTGTTTTATT
>CAZHOX010000048.1:0-9875 GCA_964534345.1 uncultured Anaerolinea sp. | reverse complement strand
ATGAAGCATCCCTTGGATTTCATCCCGCAAACTCTGCGAAAACCTTTGTTTTATTTTTTCTTCACGTGTACGCTTGTGATCTTTGGTGTCTTTCGCCCGTTGGATGTGCCATTGCAAACATCCGCTGCGCCGAATGGAATTGTCTCATTTGAACTTGCCCGCACATTGGATTCGTCTCAAGCAATGATCCGATCCTGGGATGAAAATGCCCGCCTCGTCGCTGCCTTTGGGCTGGGGTTTGATTACTTGTTCATGCCTGTCTACGCTGTTGCACTCTCGCTTGGACTGTTGCTTGCTGGGAACGAAAAGCCAAATTTGTATCACAGCTTAACAGTTTGGCTGGGATGGGGAGCATTTGCTGCTGCGCTTTTTGACATGGTTGAAAATTATGCTCTCTGGCGTGCGCTCACTGGCAGTGTTGATCCCATGTTTCCGCAGATCGCTGCATTCTGTGCCACAATAAAATTTATCCTTCTTATTGTTGGCCTTCTCATGGCTCTTGCAGGCAAAACAGTCAAAAAATAAAAAACGAGCGGATGAAACTCATCCGCTCGTAACGTATTCAGATCACTTGCCGCCTGCTTTTTCCCCTTCTGAAATCTTTGCTACTTCAAATTTTATAACTTCGCTCATCTTTTGCTGTTCGCCATTTTCCAATTTGGTCAGCGGCAAGATCACATGGAAGTGACTTCCGGGGAAGTTGATCTCATCATAGCCGGGGCTTTCCACCCAAATGCGTCCACCATGAGCTTCCACGATACCTTTGGAAAGGGCCAGCCCCAAACCAGCGCCGCCGCCTTTGAAGCGTGTCTTGCTGGTGGAGTGTTTTCCCAGTTCGCCAGGTTGATAAAACTTGGTGAAAATAATATCTCGTAAGTTCGGGTCTACACCTACGCCAGTATCACTGATAACGATTTCCACGCCGCCATTTGGCAGGTTAATGATGGCAGGGATATGATGTCCGGTAATGGTGATTTTCCCTTTATTGGGAGTGAACTTGGCTGCATTGCGGATGATGTGATGAAATAATTTTTTCAACAGATTCGGGTCTGCTTTGACATGCGGCAAAGCAGGCAGGTCAAGTATCAGGAATTGGTCACGGTCTTTGATCGACTTGGCCTGCTCAATGCAAACTTCCTGAATCAAGTGGCTGAATTCCACAGGCTGAAGGTGCGGCTTGAGCGATCTCGCATCGATCTGGGCGATGTCGAACATCGAGTCCATAACCTCGTGCAAGCGCATCGTCCCTTCGTGAATGCCCTTCATCATGAGTTTGATGTTTGGGTCCAGGTTGCTGTCTTCCATGAGCATTTCCGTATATCCCTTGATAACTGTCAACGGTGTACGGAGTTCATGGGAGGCAATGCTGATGAAATCAGACTTTGCTTCATCCAAACGTTCGAGGCTTTGGTTATTCTTTTCAAGCGCGCGGCGTGCCTGACGCAGTTCATTGTTTAGCCGCATCAGGTTATCAACCAGGCGTGCATTTTCCAACGCAACGGCAGTTTGGCTGGCATGTGAGCTTAAAGTAACAAGGTCATCTTTGGTGTAACGGTTGCCGCTGAGTTTTGAACCGAAAGCCAAAAGGCCGATCCATTGTTTTTTTGCAAAGATGGGAATGTAGACCTCGGCACGCAGTTGGCTGAACCAATCCCTCTCAAAGGGGTGAGTCAGCTTGAAGGCGGGGAGCAGGTCAAGGTCATATTGAAGAAGCGGGCGTTGTTCGCGAATAAAATACGAGGCGATGATTCCGTTTTCTTCCAATTCAACAGCAACAAGTTGTCTTTCTTCAGGGCTGCGTGCAGAGCGGAGTTTGTACGTCTTGCGCCCATCCGCCTGACGTTCTCCATCCACAAGAAAGAGGAACCCACGCTCGATCTGCATTCCCTCAAGAATAATGCCAACGGCAATGCTGGCTAGCCTGTCCATATCGAGAATGTTGCTGATGCTTTCGCTGTATTGATGAATGGTCAGGCTGGCATCGTATTGGTCGCCCTTCATCCATTTATTGATAGTGCGGGAGATCAACGAAGCCAGTGGCGTAAAAATAATTGCCAGAAGAAGTGAGATAAACGCGCCAGCCAGAAGCGGATTGAAATTTGCACGTGAGCCAAAGATGGCTTGAATTAATAAAAACCCGGCCACATAAAAGCCAACGATCGCAATGACAATTGCAAGGTAAACGATCATCCGCCGCAGAATGCCTTTTAGGTCTGGGACATGATGCGTGCCGACTACATACGCCAAAATAAGGGTAACTGCAAAACGAAATGGCTGCCCAACCACATTGAAGCCTGAGAAAAGGATAATGTCATTAACGAACATTAAGAAGAGTGCAGGCCACCAATAATTTAAGCGGTTGCGAAAAAGTTGTTGCCGCGCTTGTCTGCCGGCATTTGCAAGTGCAAGGATCAATCCGATCGCAACGATCAGCCATCCCAAAATTGCCCAAGCTGGGCCGAGCCTTGAACGGAACAACACCATCGTGCCGTTTGTCCAGATCGTTTCTGGCAGGTTGAAAGCATTCGTGAGAATGAGCGCAAGGCCGAGAACCCATAAAGTCCACAATCCGAACCATGCCCACCATGTCTCACGCTTGATAAAAGTTTTTAATGTGATGATCGTGATCGTGGCAAGTGTGAATGAAACGTATGTTTGTATTTCCTGAAAAACAAGTGCATCTTTCCCAACCGGCCAGATGGCCTCGGTGATGTTCAACACCATTGCCAGAAGTGCATAAAAAGCTACCAGCCAGGTTGCGGCTTCATGTCCTTCATCCCTGCGTTGAATCGCAAAAAAGATGACCGGCAGGTACAATGCACCCAGTAAAAGCAAATAAATGAATTGAGTCAGCGATGAATTATTCATAATTTCTTCGAGGATTTTACTCGAAAAAATTGTAAATCGGTTATCATTGTTGTTATGCTTACATCCCGCGCATCCCGCCAAAAATATAATTTTCCTTTGGATTTTTTCCGCCCGGATGGGCATGTCATTTTTTCGGATTTGGCATCCGCCCGAGCCTTCGCCGCCCAAATGTCAGCGCTTCGCACCGACCCCGTACCTGCTACTGACCTATTTGCCCTTTCCCTGCTTGATGAGGCCTACCATATCCTCCTCAAGCATTTTTATAGCCGTTACACAGGTGTCATGGGCCGTGCCATGGGGGTTTTGCAATCCAATCTTGGCTCAAAATATGATCTAACTCTTATTAAATTTACCGAGGAATTTCCCCCGCTTGCCGTCTTTCGTGGGGAAGTGACCGCGGGCGTTTATCTTTCCACCAAAGTCCCGAATGCAAGTGACTTTGGGCGTGGAGTACGAGCTGCCTCCATTGAAGAGATGTTGCTCATCAACAACTTCAATAAAAATCCGGCAGTTAATAAATATAAAGATTTGATCGATGAGACCGTAATGAACGGCTCGGCATACAAAGAATCCATGCAGTTATTGCTGGGGTTTTTCTCCCGCCAGCCTGGTTTTGGAAATGGCGAATCGTCGCTTGGGGAATCCCTTACAGATATTCTCGAAGCGCCCATTAAAGCCTCCCCTGATTCGCTGGAAGGTCAGCTGCAATTCATCATCAAAAAATGGGGACATTTGCTTGGCGAAACATTCTCTGTCCGTATTCTGCGCGGAATTGATTATTTGAAGGAAGATATCCTTCGCCAGCAGGGACCTGTAGATTTTTCCAACCCTGAAACTTACGTTCCTTCTTTCGCATCCCCTGAATATGCCGAATACGAACGCTACAGCGCCGACAAAGAGTGGATGCCCCGCCTCGTTCTCCTTGCCAAAAACACCTATGTCTGGCTCGACCAGCTTTCCAAACAATATCAACGCAACATCACCACACTTGACCAGATCCCTGATGAAGAATTAGACCTGCTCGCATCCCGTGGATTCACCGGCTTGTGGCTCATCGGCTTGTGGGAACGCAGCCGCGCCTCTCAGCGCATCAAGCAGCGCATGGGACAGGAAGATGCCGTCGCCTCTGCCTATTCACTTCACTCTTACGATATCGCCAGCGACCTTGGTGGGTGGGATGCATTGAACAGCCTGCGAACCCGAGCCTGGGCGCGCGGCATTCGTCTCTCTGCCGATATGGTTCCAAATCACATGGGTATTGATTCCACTTGGGTGGTTGAGCATCCTGATTGGTTCCTTTCTTCATCTTTCTCTCCGTATCCATCGTATTCTTTCCGTTCTGAAAACCTCTCCGATGACTTGCGTGTCGGAATCTATCTCGAAGACCATTACTACGATAAGACCGATGCCGCAGTAACATTCCAACGCCGTGATCATCAAACGGGCGATATCCGCTACATCTATCACGGCAACGATGGCACTTCCTTCCCGTGGAACGATACCGCTCAATTGGATTACACAAACCCGGTCGTGCGTGAAGCGGTCATTCAAGTTATTTTGCATGTGGCTCGCAATTTTCCCGTCATTCGTTTTGATGCGGCAATGACTCTTGCCAAGAAACATGTGCAGCGTTTGTGGTTTCCTGAACCTGGCGCAGGCGGCGCAATACCATCGCGCTCACAATACGGTATGCCCAAAGCTGAGTTCGATGACAAAGTTCCCGAAGAATTCTGGCGTGAGGTTGTGGACCGTGTTGCTGCTGAAGTCCCTGATACGCTTTTGCTCGCTGAAGCCTTCTGGCTTATGGAAGGTTACTTCGTCCGCACACTCGGCATGCATCGCGTGTACAACTCCGCGTTCATGCACATGCTCCGCGATGAAGACAACGCCAAATATCGCATGGCTATCAAAAATACGTTGGAGTTCGACCCGCAAATTCTCAAGCGTTACGTCAACTTCATGAACAACCCAGACGAGAAAACCGCTGTTGAGCAATTCGGTAAGGGCGATAAATATTTTGGCATTGCCACCGTCCTCTCCACACTGCCTGGTTTGCCAATGTTCGGCCACGGTCAAGTAGAAGGTTTCTCTGAAAAATATGGGATGGAATTCCGCCGCCCCAAGTGGGATGAAACCCGTGATGATGGACTCGTCCGTGGTCACGATTGGCGCATCTTCCCGCTTCTTCATCGCCGTTACCTGTTTGCTGACGTTGAACAGTTCCTACTCTACGACTTTTACCGCCCCAGCGGCGGTGTGGACGAAGAAGTCTTCGCCTATTCCAACCGCTTCAACGAAGAGCGTGGACTGGTCATCTACCACAACAAATTTGCCGACACCAAAGGCTGGATCAAAACCTCTGCTGCCTACATCGAAAAATCTTCGGGCAAGACCAAGCGCCGCAATCTCGCCGAAGGGATTGGCCTGCCTCGTGTGGGGCATGTCATCTTCAAAGATTATGTCACTCACCTTGAATACATCCGCTCCTGCAAAGAAGTGTGGGACAAAGGCTTGTACGTGGAACTCGGCGCCTATCAGTGCCACGCCTTCATGGATTTCCGCTTCGTGGGTGACACTGAATGGAAAACCATCTGCGACCAATTGAACGGCGCAGGTGTCCCGTCTATGCAGGATGAGTGGAAGAAGCTATTTGCCGTAGTTGAAGAAGTTGTTGTGGAAGAAAAACCTGCGAAGAAGAAACGTGCCGTCCGCAAAGCGGCTGTGAAAAAGAAGCCGGTTGCGAAGAAGGCTGCTGTCAAATCCAAGGCAAAGAAGACGCCAGCAAAATCCAAAACGACAAAAACTGCTGTGAAGAAGGAAGCGCCAAAAGCGAAGAAGGTTGTAACAAAGAAAGCACCTGCTTCCAAGACCAAGCCGGCCAAGAAGCCTGTTGTCAAAACAAAGCCAGTGGCTGCAAAGAAAGTCACCAAGCCTGCAGTGACCAAGAAGAAGCCGGTTGTAAAGAAACCTGCCCCAGTGAAGAAATCTGTAGCAAAGAAAAAATAACCCAAACATACATTCGAGGTTCTGCCTCGAATGTATGTTTTTAGGGGATCCCAGTGCTTGGGATGGGGAAGAACCTTATTAAACAGTATCAACCATCAGATTAAGTTTGCCTCGAATTTTTCGTGTAGTCACTTGCGCAGTACTCTGGCTATTATTCAACTTCATCCCTACAAATGCCATACGATTCTATAACAAGCTGACATTTGTCATTGACTCGCATTTTGAAAGGTACTATACTCATCACATCGAGGTAATGCCATTATGCGCTTATTTCAGGAAGTACCCAAGCTCGTTGATTAAACACACGCGGATATCCCCGCGTGTGTTTTTTTATATTCCCTAAAAAAGGAGATTAATACAATGGATTCTGGACTGATAGGTAAGGTAGAAAAGGCAAAACGATACGCTGAAGACAGGCACCGCTTTCACTTCAATCAGTTTGAATTAGATTTTCACGGTGATAATAGCGAACACCATGTTTCTTATAATAATGGCACTTTTAATTGCGACTGCGAGTTTTTTATTACTCATCGGCGTTGCGGGCATTCCATGGCGCTTGAGATTTTGCTCAAAGATATGATCGTTGAAGCTGCACAGGCTTAATTACAATTAAATATTTAGGCTGCCATCCAGAAACGGATGGCAGTTTTTTATTTATTTTATTCTCATTAATTCTTAAAGATTATCGGGTAAAATTTTCGGCATGAAATCTTCCTTTTCAAGACGAGACTTTTTAAAACTTGGCGGGCTTACCCTTGGCGGGTTGGCGTTTTCCCCTTTCCTGCCGGGATTAACAGATTTTGATGATAGCTTTGTTGTCCGAATTGCCACAGCACAAATGCCTGTGCGCAAAGAACCGACTGACGAAAGTCGTATTGAACTTACATGGTATCGTGACGAACTGGTACATATTTATGGACAAGTGACAGCAGAAGAACCGCCGCATAATCCGGTTTGGTATCAGGTATGGGGGGGGTACATGCACCGTGGGCGTTTACATCGTGTAAAAACACTGTACCAAACACCGCCCAGCACAATTGCAGAAGGCACGCGGCTAATTGCAGATGTTTCTGTTCCGTTTACTACACCATATCGCTTTTCAAAAGCTTATGGATGGGAACCCCTTTCACCTCCACTATATTACGGCTCCGTGCATTGGGTTGTTGCTTTGGAGCAAGGCCCTCCAATGGCCGATTACAAAGGCGCATGGTATCAAATTTTTGATGAACTCGACTCAAATGTCACATATTACGTGCCAGCTATTCATATGCGCGTGCTGCCGCCCGAATATATGGCGCCGATTTCGCCGGACGTTCCTTACGAACAAAAATTCATCGAGATCAATCTCTCGAAGCAGGAACTATATGCCTACGAGTATGGAAACATTGTTTTCCAGACAAATATTTCATCTGGCGTACCTGGTGACCCCACAGGCGGTACGGGCATTCCCACTACAACCCCAACCGGAAAATTCTCCATAATGGACAAGGTCCCAGCAAAGCACATGGGCAACAGTTACTTCAGCAGCGAGACCACTGGCAACCTGCTGGCTGATATCGATAATTATGTGTTGCCCGGCGTCCCTTGGTCATCCTTCTTCACCACGCAGGGACACGCCTTCCACGGTACCTACTGGCATGAAAATTTTGGTGCGCCCATGAGCCACGGCTGTATCAACATGCGCACCGAAGAAGCCAACTGGATTTTCCGTTGGGTCAAGCCCAATCACGCCAGTGACGCAGTTGCCAACCGCGGCCTCGGCACCATTGTCGAAATCCATTATTAATTTTTTGGATTTCTCACCCCAACCCTGAATTTATACCTCCATTCACAGGATACGCCCCGCTATGCCCATCCTCAACTGGAACGGAAAGCATCTTTCCCCGCCCGCGCCTGCCACTCTTATTCAAGATTCAGTTCTCTACCCGAATGGACGTGGCTACCCAAAATCCCATCCAGATGGACGTGTCATTCTTGGAGATAATCTTGCGGTGATGATGGCCTTGCTGCCTGAATATGAAGGCCGCATCAATTTAATCTATGCCGACCCGCCATTTTTTACAAACCGAAAATTCTCTGCTCGTGTTGGCAGGGGAGAAGATTCGCGCAAGCCATCCAAATGGAAATTGGCTGAAGGCTATCACGATTCATGGACCGACCTTGACTCGTACCTGCAATTTCTCTATGAACGTCTAACAGTCATGCATCGCCTGCTTGCTCCAAATGGGACCTTATATCTCCATCTCGATTGGCACGCCGATGCTTATGCGCGTTTGATTTTGGATGAAATTTTTGGCGCAGAGAATTTCATTAATGAGATCATTTGGGCATATCATGGCCCTTCACCGATTAAGACCGCTTTCAATCGAAAACACGATACGATTTTGTCCTTTGCAAAAAGTAAGGAATATGTTTTCAATGCGGATGATGTCCGTGAGCCATATAACCCGAACACCGTAACCACCTTCAAATCATCACGCAAGGCTGGCTTTGGTAAAGTCCCAGACTTGGAGCGGGGTAAAGTCCCTGAAGATTGGTGGTATTTCCCTGTTGTAGCGCGTCTGCACAATGAGCGCACTGGCTATCCTACACAAAAACCTGAGGCATTGTTAGAGAGAATTATCCGCGCTTCTTCGAACAAAGGTGACCTCGTTGCAGATTTTTTCTGCGGCTCAGGTACTACGGCTTTGGTTGCAGCAAAGAATGGACGTAAATTCATCACGTGTGACGAATCTGAACGGGCTGTTCAAACAGCGCGGTCACGGCTGGCTGAAACAACATCAGTATTCTCTTTTGAGCGAGATTCTGTCATCGTAAATGAAATTGCATTGAAGTCTAAGAAAATAAAGGTGAAAGTTTCTGGTGGTTATATCAGTTTAGATACTTCTCTCGATATAGATTTTTGGGAGGTGGATTCTGATTGGGATGGAAAAATGTTCAAGAGTGTTGCTCAGGCCCAACGTCATTCGCGAAGCGGTGAACTTCCCCTTGAATTAAAAGTAAAAATCGGACGCAAAGCCTGCATCCGATTGGTAACGGTTCAAGGAAAACAGTTTCAATTAAATATCTAGGCGGTAGCCAACGCCGCGAACAGTTTTCAGGAATTTTGGATTGTCGGGGTCAAGCTCAATGGCGCGGCGCAGCCATGAGATATGCACATCGAGGGTGCGTGTGTCGCCAGTGTAATTGGTTTCCCAAGCTTTTTTGAAGAGGGGTTCGCGTTCCACCACTTCACCGTGTTTGTCCATAAGTAAATGCAACAAGGTGACAAGGCGGGGGGTGAGCTTCGTGCTTTTGCCGAGACAACGCACGCGGCGCTTTTCAAGGTCAAGCCGAATAGGGCCAACATGCAATACGTTTTTTCCATCCCCTGGCAACAATGGTTTAATGCGGTTCACAAGTTTTTGTACAGTGAATGGCAAGGCAAGTACTGCATCTGCAGCATCTTTGTTCACTTCTTTCTCATCTTCAAGAATGAGAATGATGGGAAGTTTTGCATCCTTTTCGCGGATGGATTGGCAAATGCGTAATCCAGTGCTTCTTAACGATGCGGCGTTGATCACAACAAGGCTTGGGCTTACTTCTTTTAGCAAGGTAACTGCTTTGCTGCCATTTTGTGCAATATGTACATCAAATCCCTTCTTTTGCAGGTCAGAGGCAAAGGAAGGGATTTCTGCATGTTTAACTTCGATGATCAGAAGTGTGGTGGTCTTCATAATAATTTTATACTGCCTGTCTCGAAAATTAATTTCTGTGAATATCTTAACTTTACTACTTTTAAGTTTGTTAAGGTTTAGTCATTATACACCAAATCTTAACAAACGTTTCCAACCTTGGTACTATTATGGTCATTAATGTTGAAATTTTATGTTCGTGTTTTTATAAATCAAAATTTCAACATCGCTTGACTTTTTTTTGTTTACTTGGTAATATCGTCGGGCTCTAATAACCGATGCGGGGTGGAGCAGTGGCAGCTCGTCGGGCTCATAACCCGAAGGTCG
>CAZHOX010000047.1:18458-19556 GCA_964534345.1 uncultured Anaerolinea sp. | reverse complement strand
CTGGAAGGCGGCAAAACCTTCACCGAGTTCGTGCAGGATATTGGCGGCCCTATTTCGATCGGTGTACCGTTTGCAGTCCTCTGGGCATATTATGGAAAATGGCTCAACCAGCAATTTGCCTTTGATGAAAACGCTCCGCGCCGCGCGGGTAAACAGAGACTGTATTTTTATATCCTCTCCATCCTTGGGCTGGCGGCAACCTTCTTTGCAATTTCATCTTTGGTCTCCGTAGTGATCGACCTGGTTACATCACGCGGGTATCTCAGCGTTGGCGGTATTGCCGCTCCACTTTCCAGTGCGCTGGCGGCACTCGCAGCGGGACTCCCACTCTGGTTAATGACCTGGCGCCCCATGCAGGCGCAAGCGCTGGAAGAAGGAGATACCGGCGACCATGCACGGCGTTCGGTCATTCGCAAGACCTATTTGTATGTTGTCCTCTTCGCCGCCGTGATCGGTGGAATGATCTCAGCAGGCACGTTGATCTTTACGTTGATCAATTCCTTCCTTGGCGGGGATGTTGCTAATTTTACGAAGACCTCACTCAACAGTTTGCAGGTGTTAATTCTGTTTGGCGTGCTGTTACAGTATCACTTGTCTGCTTTGCGAAATGATGGCGCAGCGCGTGCCGATGTGCTCGAAAGCAAACAGGAGAACTTCCATCTCTTTGTGCTGGATAACAGCGATGGAAAATTTGGCGAAGCGGTAAAAGCCTCCTTTGCCAAACGTGCCCCGAAAGTCTCTTTGATTGTGGTGAATGTGAAGGATGGAATCCCGGACAATGTAAAAGCAGATGCCGTCATTTTGCCAGGTTCGCTGGCTTTGAATCCGCAGGGAAATGTTGGGGCGTGGATTCAGTCATTTAGCGGCAGCAGGCTCATCGTCCCGGATGAGGCGGCGGGCGTTTGGTGGCTGAATGATCTAGGGCAGGCGGCTGATTCAGCGAAGGCATTGGCCGAAGGGCAGGATATCCGCCCGCAATCTTCCGCAAGAATGAATTCAGTGTGGACGTATGTGGCGTATGTGTTTGCGGCGTTGTTCGCTTGTCAGTTGTTGTTTGGGTTATTGATGTTCGGTGTTTCGATGGTTTCAGGGTTTTAG
>CAZHOX010000047.1:11847-18358 GCA_964534345.1 uncultured Anaerolinea sp. | reverse complement strand
TTAATGATATACTTTTGAAAATTAATCAAAGAAACCGAGGGCGACACCCATGAAAGTAACTGTCCTTCAAGAAAATTTGGCACGTGGTTTGAGCGTAGTTTCACGCGCTGTATCGCCGCGCAGTACTCTTCCCGTTTTATCGAATATTTTGATCGCAACTGATGAAGGCCGCTTGCGCCTTTCTGCCACCAACCTTGAGTTGGGCATTACGTGCTGGATCGCGGCGCGTATTGACGAAGAAGGTTCAACCACGGTCCCTTCACGCACGTTCTCAGACTTGGTGAATGCCATGCCAAGCGATCAGGTGCAGTTGAACCTTGATGTGAAGACGCAAAACCTGCATGTGAAGGGCGGCGCTTCCAATAACGATATCAAGTGCATTGATGCTCAGGAGTTTCCGCCTCTTCCCACCCCTGAAATGGACAGCGCCATTCAGTTGAACGTGGCTGATTTCAAAGAGATGATCCATCAGGTGGCGTTCGCTTCTTCAACCGATGAAGCCCGCCCTGTGTTGATGGGCGTGTTGATGCATGTGGAAAAAGATAAGGTGACGATGGCGGCGGCTGATGGGTTCCGTCTTTCGGTTCGCAAGGCTCAGCTTTCAAACCCTGTTTCGCAGCCGATCAATATCATTATCCCCGCACGCGCGTTGAACGAATTGGCCCGTGTTGCCAGTGATGGTGAAGAACCCATTTATATGGTCGTTCCGAAAAATCGTGGGCAGGTTCTCTTCCGCGTGAAGGATGTGGAAGTTGTCTCGCAGTTGATCGACGGCACATTCCCAGATTATCAGCAGATCATTCCGCGTAATTACAAGTCACGCACACTTGTTTCCACCGCTACACTTCTCAAGGCGTGCAAGCAGGCTGAGATATTTGCCCGCGAAGGTTCGAACGTTGCTCGTTTGGATATCAAAGAATCCAAAGGCGAGATGCAGCCCAGTGAAGTGGAAATTTCCGCGACTTCTGAGGAAACCGGCAAGAACGAAACCATCGTTGAAGCCACTGTGGACGGCGGCAGTGTGTTGATCGCGTTCAACGTCAAATTCTTGCGCGAAGCGCTGGAGGTTATCAAAACTCCGAACGTGGCGCTGGAAACGTCCGCTTCGAACGCTCCTGGCGTGGTCAGGCCAGTTGGTGACGATAACTTCCTGCACGTTATCATGCCGATGCATTTGGGATAATTCAATTTGAAAGATGAATCCGCCAGCGCAAATTGCCTGGCGGATTTTTTGTTATCATTGCTACAAAATCTTTGTACACGGAATAGTTGAGGAAAGACGAATGAAAATTCGTGTACAAAAATAAACAGGTGCCCACATGACATTTCCCAGCATTTCCATGGACAACGTGATCAAGATATTGCTTGCACTCAGCCAATATCCCATCCTTAGCACGCGCATCCGCCATCAGATGAGAAAGGCGTTGTTTGCGCGGGGAATTATTACGAAAGATAATTTTAATGAAGAAGCGCGCCTGAAAGCCGTTGAGTCGCAAGAACGTGAAGGATTGCACAATCCGTATATCGAAGAGCAGGCAGATGTTTGGGCTACCCGTCTTGCTCGTGTGAGGGACTCTCTCACTGATTTTTACTTTGCTTACAACCTGCCGTATCAGGAATTTGAAGATATTGTCCGACAAACATTGACCGAGCGTGGCGGCATGGATTCAGATTTCATTTGGTTCAACCCTGAACTGGCGCCGCAAGATCTGCTTTTTGAACAAGCCGAGATCATTGAAGCCATGCCGCCTGAAGAACGTGAAAAATATCAGGCACGTTTGCAGGAGATCATTGTGGTGCTCATCCGCACATTGGTGAGCGATCAGTTGAAATATATCAAGATGGCGCGTCAATGGTTTACCGCAGAAGATCTGAAGGAAATTCGCAGGCGCAAGATCGGCGGCGGAAAGATCGGCGGGAAAGCCGCTGGTATGTTGCTTGCCATGCGTATTATTAAACAAACCGCTCCGCCAGAAGTTCGTGAAAGTTTCAGAATTCCCATATCCTATTATCTCGGTTCGGATGTGTTCTACAATTTTATGACCTTCAACGGCCTGGTTCACTGGAACGACCAAAAATATAAAACGGAAGAACAGATGCGGGAAGATTATCCCTTTCTGTACGCCGAGTTTCTGAAAGGGCAATTTTCTTCTGAGATCATTGAACGTTTGGAGGAGATACTCGTCGAAGCTGGCGACACGCCGCTCATTGTCCGCTCTTCCAGTTTGCTGGAAGATAACTTCGGTACATCGTTTGCTGGAAAATACGAAAGCATCTTTCTCCCCAACCAGGGAATACTGGAAGAAAAATTATCCGCGCTGACAAATGCCATTTCCAGAATTTATGCCAGTGTCATGGACCCCGATGCGCTGCTTTATCGCCACCTCAAAGACCTCGCCGATTACGATGAACGTATTGGCATCCTCATCCAATTTGTGGAAGGCGAAAAGGCAGGACGTTATTTCTTTCCACATGGCGCAGGAGTTGCATTCAGCCGCAACTTATACCGCTGGTCACCGCAGATCAAGCAGGAGGATGGATTCCTTCGTCTCGTCTGGGGCATGGGCACTCGCGCTGTGGATATGGTCGCAGACGATTATCCGCGCCTCGTTGCGCTCAGTCATCCGCGCTTGCAATCATCGTCCGATGTCCGCACCACCAAGCGCTACTCTCAACAAAGTGTGGATGTGATCGACCTCGAAAACAATGCCTTCACCACCGTCCCTGTCCACGACCTTATTCATGCCGATTACGACCCCGTCCGTTATATTGCTCAAGTAGAAGAGGATGGCTACCTCGCAGCTATTCGTTCAAGAATTGCCGACCCTAAAAAGATGGTTGTCACGTTTGATGGCTTGCTGTCTCGCACGGCTTTTGCCTCAAACATCCGCGAAGCGTTAAAACTGTTGGAGACTCACTACGACTCTCCTGTGGATACCGAGTTCACAATCCAAATTATCAATCCTGAAGAACAGCGTCCGCAAGTTCGCATCACGCTTCTTCAATGCCGTCCACAAAGTCATATTCAGGAAGCCAATGATGTGCAGATTCCTGCTGATCTGCAAAATGAAAATATTATCTTCTCCACGCAGCGCATGGTTCCTCAGGGCGCGGTGCAGAACATTCGCTACATTCTCTTCGTTCCGTCCGAAGGATATTTCAGCCTCACGTCGCAAGCCGAGCGTACGCAGCTTGAGCGCTCCATTGGTCAACTCAATGCTGCGCTGAAGGATGAAACATTTATTGCAGTTGGCCCCGGACGCTGGGGCACATCCACACCAGATCTTGGTGTCCATGTTTCATACAGTGATATTTATAATTCACGCTCGCTTGTAGAGCTTGCAGGGGAAGCTATCGGTGCATCACCTGAACCGTCCTTTGGTACCCACTTTTTCCAGGACCTGATGGAAGCGGATATTTACCCCATCGCTGTTTTTCTTGATGATGAAGGCACCATCTTCAACGGTGATTTTTTCTACACCACGCCGAACCGCCTTGAAGAATTCATCTCCGTTGATAACCCGCGCATCCTCGCGTCTTTGCGTTTGATCGCTGTCAATGATTATCGTCCATATCATCACATGGACTTGATCATGGATGCTAACAAGAGTCGCGCAGTGGCATTCCTCGTTGAAGAGGAAAGACCCGTGGAAGAAGAAGTTCCAAATAATACAGCTCCCGCACAATTGGAATAAAAAATGGGCGATGATGAGTCGCCCATTTTTGTTGACTTAATTTACAGAACATTTGTTCTAAATATATTTCCGCCTCTTTCCTAACTCAAAATTGCTCCTGCTTCTTCAACCTGACTCTGCACTGGGAGTCTCTTCGTCCACACCAGCCATGCAATGAACAATGCCATGCCTATCCATGCAGTTGGTGCGGCAAGCGTTCCACCAAAAGCCATATTGAAGCCAGATTGAAAGAACAAAATTGATAATCCAGCAACTGCATTAACTGACCCATGTGCCAATGCTGCTACCCATGGACTCTTCGTGTTCAAATACAACCATGCAATTATCGCACCAAGCAATATACAAAAGACGATCATCATAAAACTGCCAAGGATCGGATAGCCCGGATAGTTATGTCCCTGCATGATGGCAGGCGCATGCCAGAATCCCCAAACGACTCCGCTGATCAAAATGGCTTTCCATTGACCAAGCGGCATCAAGTGCGGAAGTAGAAAGCCACGCCAGCCTAATTCTTCGCCAAGTGCAAAAAGTACATTGATGAAAGGTGCCAACGTAATCGCAAACAGGATCTGGGTCAGCACAATAATTTCAACGGAGATTTCACTGCCGCCTGCAGCAGAAGCCATCGCATCACGCATCATCGTGAAATTCATATCCAGTTTGGCAATACCAAATAACAGCGTAAACAATCCACCAACGATGGTTAATCCAAGGGGCAAAAACCATGCCCAAAGATAAAAGCGTTTTGGGCCAAGCGTGTTCAATCGCAAGCTGCTGAATGGTTTCTTTGCAATGAACAAGGTTGTGATGATGGCAGCTATCCCTGGCCCCCACATGGCGACTGCCCATAAGCCCTGAGTCGCCAGTTGCTTTGTGGTTGCGTCCATGTCAGTGAATGCCAGAGGCGCAATGAATAGCGGCCATGAGATCAGAAATGTAATTATCAAAAAACAAGTTATCGATTTTCTTTCGATCATTTTATTCTCCAAGTTAGAAGGACGGCATGGAACGCTTGCGTATCGTTTCACGTGTCAATGGGCGTTTGGCAACAATGGTAACCTTGCCGCTTCCTTCGGGTGTGTATACGTGAGTTATCTCCCAACCTTCTTCACCCCATTCATTTAATGTGCCTTCGATAGTCTCATCCTTTGTTCCAAACAGGTTGCCTATTGTCTGAACACGATATTCCCATTTGGGTAGTTCATTATTATTCATTTTCGTTTCCTTTTGTTTCACGTGAAACGTGCGTAACCCAATGATGGCTCGCACGTTCACGCACGCACATTACGACTTCATCTCGCCACGATACAAAATATAGGAGTAGATCACCAGAAATAGGGAAGAGCCGATCAGCGGAACGAACATCAGCCAGACGGCTGTCATACCGCCGAAGAATCCTCCAAGGATGGCGAATGCTCCTGAAACCATAAACAGCACTGAGCCAAGTCGATGCGTCTTGTCCCAGACTGTATCGCTGGAGAGAGTCCAGGGAGTCCGAATCCCGATGAAAAAATTGCGTTTGGCTTGTCGCAGCAAATAGCCGATGGCAATGAATAATATGCCCATGAACGGCAGCATTGCGGCGCTCATCTTGAAATCTTGATATCCCAGGCTCCAAGCCAATGTCAGCCCGTGGACGTAAAGCATGAAGGCCACCATCAGTGCGATGAACATATTGAATGCCTCACGGAATTGTGCGATGTTTGCCTTGAGCGGGTCGATCCCTGGAACTACGAGGAATAGTACGAACATTCCAAGCGTGATCAACGGCATCAGAAATACACCCCAGAATCTGGAGATGTAACCGTCCACTTGATCGTTTGCGTTCCAGTGGGAAGCCATTTGATCGGGGAGTTGATTCCAAAGCGATAGTCCTGCGATCAAAGCAATGGCAATCAAGGTCAATACAATAATTGAAGTTAATTTAGTAGTCATTCTTTCCTTCCAAGACGTTTCACGTGAAACGTCAGTTGTAGGGATACGGCATTACCGTGTCCCAGTTCTTATTTTTCCTTTGGTAGATTGTTCTGCGCGAGGGATACCATTCCGCTCATGCCGCCAAGATTCATCGAGTCCACTGCGGAGGATGGTACGATCACCAGTGCGCCTTTTTCCTTCAGACCTTCGAACAGCATGTTCATGGCACGCAGGTGTAATGCTGTAGGATTATCTACATAGGCCTTTGATGCTTCTGCAAATGAGGTCGCGATCTGTTGCTCCGATTCGCCCAAGATCACACGAGATTGTCGCTCGCGTTCGGCCTGCGCTTGGCGGGACATTGCGTTTTCCAGATCTTGCGGGATGACAATGTCGCGAATTTCCACAGACTGCACGGTGACACCCCAGGGTGTAGTGCGCTCATCGATCACAGCTTGTAACTCTTTGTCGATTGCGCTACGTCCGATCAAAATATCGGCGAGCATCTTTTTGCCGATAATGTCGCGCAGTGCGGTTTGCGCTGCCCAGTCTACAGCGGCGCGGTAGTCTTCGACTTCGAGCGCTGCTTTCTCGGCATCCCACACAACCCAGAATAATACGGCGTCCACATCCACAGGCACGGTGTCTTTCGTCAGTGTTTTCTGTGCGGCAAACGGTGTCACCATCACACGATGATCGATCCATGTGTTTGCACTGTCCACGATCGGGATGATCCAGAACAAGCCGGGGCCTCTCAGCCCGGTAAATTTACCGAGCCGTAGGACGATCACTTTTTCCCATTGTGCAGCAACTTTCAACGCGAACATCAAATAGGAGCCGATCATAGTCCAGCCGAGAACCCACGTGCCGAGCACTGCATCTGAATATTTTCCATCGCC
>CAZHOX010000047.1:0-11747 GCA_964534345.1 uncultured Anaerolinea sp. | reverse complement strand
TAGTCCAGCCGAGAACCCACGTGCCGAGCACTGCATCTGAATATTTTCCATCGCCTATAACCGCGCCAATGACCGCGATGACAAGAAACACGCCGAACAATGTCCCTGCGATGGGAGGAATATGCGGATCTTCTTTTTTCGATTTGATTACTGACTTAAGTAGTCTTGTGTTCATTTTTCATTCTCCTGATTAATAACTATTCACTATCTTCTTCATTCGCTTCTTTCCATGACTTCAAACTGTCTCTCACCATTTGGCTGACTTCACGCTCTGAGAAGCCCAACCGAAATGCTTCTGTGATGAATCGGTTTGTAAGAGCATGAAGCGATTCGTGTCGCAATTGTTCGCTGACCTCTGGCGGCGGTTTCTCTGTGATGAATGTGCCACGTCCTTGCTGCGTGGATATGATCCTGACTTCATCTAACATACGATAGGCTCGGGCAACCGTGTTGAAGTTGACACGTAACTCAGATGCCAATGCGCGAACCGTAGGTAGTTGATCTCCAGGTTTGAGAATTCCATTGGCAAGCTGGCTTTGGATTTGATTGACGATCTGAGTGTATATAGGCAGGCCGGAATGGAAGTCGAGCTGGAGGGTAAGCTTTTTCTCTGTCATAGGCTTTCCTTATATTGTACTAATTGTATCATTGTGTGAATTGTAGCACTTAAGGCTTTTTTGTCAATACCGATTCCCCTTATGGAATGACGGCGCTGTTGCCGCGTAGAATCTGCTGGTTGATCTGAATCAATTTTCAGTTAAGAAAGAGGCGTTTGTGGTTTACAGTCCTCTTATCATTTTAAGATAATCCGCATGGTAGAATTTACATCGTACTGTAATAGCGTAAAAAATAAAATTTAATTTTCCATCCATATTTTGTGCTTGAAAGTTATTGAAATCATGCGCTGGACAGTATCTGCAATTAACTCAAGGAGTAAATAAAATGGAAGCAAAGACTGGTACTTGGACTGAGAAAAAAGGTTTGGCTCAAATGTTAAAAGGCGGCGTCATCATGGATGTGGTGAATGCCGAGCAAGCCAAGATCGCTGAAGAAGCTGGGGCGTGCGCAGTGATGGCTTTGGAGCGCGTGCCTGCTGATATTCGTGCAGACGGCGGCGTGGCTCGCATGTCTGATCCTGATATGATCTTGAAGATCATTGATGCGGTTAGTATTCCTGTAATGGCAAAGTGCCGCATTGGTCATTTTGTCGAAGCGCAGATTTTGGAATCGATCGGTGTAGATTACATTGATGAATCTGAAGTGTTGACCCCTGCGGATGAAGAACATCATATTTTGAAGCATAACTTCAAAGTGCCGTTCGTTTGCGGATGCCGTAACATTGGTGAGGCGTTGCGCCGCATTGGTGAAGGCGCAGCGATGATCCGCACCAAGGGTGAGGCTGGCACTGGCGATGTGGTGGAAGCTGTGCGCCATGCTCGTTCGGTGATCGGTTCCATCAAGCAGTTGCAGACGATGGGCGATGAAGAGTTGATGACCTTTGCCAAGAACAACGGCGCGCCGTATGAATTGGTGAAGGAAGTGAAGACTCTTGGGCGTATGCCTGTGGTGAATTTTGCGGCGGGCGGCGTTGCAACCCCAGCAGATGCGGCGTTGATGATGCAGCTCGGTGTGGATGGCGTGTTCGTTGGCTCTGGCATCTTCAAGAGCGGTGACCCTGCCAAGCGCGCTGCGGCCATTGTCAAATCAGTGACGCATTATCAGGATGCATCCATTCTTGCGGAAGTGAGCAAGAACCTCGGCGAAGCAATGGTTGGACGCAATGCCGCGCAGATGCCCGAAGCCGAAAAACTCGCGGTACGTGGTTGGTAAATTAGTGTGTAGCGTTTAGCAGTTAGCTTTTGGCTAATAGCTAATCGCTACCAGCCAAAAGCTAAATTATGAAAATAGGCGTTTTAGCATTACAAGGTGATTTTGCAGAACATATTTCCATGCTGAAAAGAATCGGCGTGGAAACGGCGGAAGTGCGTTTGCCGAAACATCTCGATGGACTCGATGGGCTGATCATGCCCGGAGGTGAATCCACGACGATCGGTAAGCTGGCTGTGGCATACGGTTTGATGGAGCCGCTGCGTGAGTTCGGAAAAAAACACGCAATGTGGGGCACGTGTGCAGGAGCGATCTTTCTTTCAAAAGATGTGGGCCGCGACCAGCCATTGCTTGAATTGATGGATATCAAAGTTCAGCGCAATGCGTTTGGGCGGCAGGTTGACTCGTTCGAGACCGATCTTGAAATTGACGAGTTGATGAAAGCCACCGGCACGGAGCATCCGTATCATGCGGTTTTCATTCGTGCGCCGATCATTGAGTCTGTTAGCGGAAGCGCGAAGGTGCTTTCGGCGTTGGAAGATGGACGCATCGTGGCGGCACAGGAAGGCCATTTGCTGGCAACATCTTTCCATCCTGAACTGACGGGCGATACACGCTTTCACGAGTATTTTATTTCTCTGGCAAGTTGAAAAGTTGAGGTTACAGGTTGAAGGTTTAACCTGTAACCTTCAACCTGTAACCTTATCATGTCCATACGTTCGCTTGACCTTCTCGATATTCCCACAATTGCACGTTATCGAAACGATGTGTTAACCCTCGATAGCGCGCGTGCTCTTACGCGTGGGCATCCTTTGGGTGCAATGGGGCTGATGGCGTATATCAATCCGGCGCGGCATTTGTATGCGGCCATTTCAAATGGCGGTGAGACAGCTTTGTTAGGCGGAGTTATTCATACGCGCGGCGATACGTTTGCCAAGCTGTTGTATCTTGCACCGTCTTCTCAATTGCATGACCCTCAACTCCCGGGGTTGATCGAGCATCTTTCATTTCAAGCTGGCGAATGGCAGGCGGTTCATGTCATTGCTGAAGTGGAAGAGAATAGTGATGTTTTCCCAGCGTTGCGCACATCGGGCTTCTCTGTCTATGCATGGCAAAGGGTATGGGATGTGAGTCTGCTTGAGAAAACAGAATCAATGAACAGCGGGGAATGGAGGCGCATTCAGTCCATGGATCTTCATGCGGTGCAGAGTCTGCATTATCAGATCGTTCCGCAGTTAATGCATCCTGTTGAACCTGCGCCCAAGCGTGTGATCGGCTTTGTTCACCAAGGATTGAAGTGTTTTGCAAATGTGACGGCAGGCATGTATGGCATTGTGTTGACGCCGCTTATTCACCCTGACGAGCAGCATGTCAGTGAAAAAATTACGTCGCTTGTGGCAAGTCTTCCAGACCGCCGTGGACGACCCGTGTATTTGAATGTGCGTTCGTACCAAGCATGGCTTGAGCCAGTGCTGGCAGACCTCGGCGCAAAAGCATCTGCGCGGCAGGCGGTGATGGTGAAGCATTTGGCGCGAATGGTGACGAATGGTTTGGCATCTCGCACGGTTCCTACAAATGTGGGTGTGCAGCCTTCACGCATGAGTAGAATGGATATTGATGAGTAATTGGTCTGCCTACGATAATGGCCGCAGCATTGGAAAATTGAGTACAGAAGGCGGCCTCATCATGCGCGATGAAGAACACTCGGGCGGCGCACGTATCACGTTTAAGCGCGGCAGCGGGTATATTTCTGTTTCCTGCAATCTGTATGGGTGGGTCGATCACACGCGTTTCTTTGGCACGGCTTCTGACGCCCAGCGTGAATACGTGGCAATGAAGGTGGCGCTCACCTCGGTGCTGGATGTGATCAATGCAGAAGGCGTGAAAGAAATAAAAATTTGGGAAGCAATTTCAGACTTCGTAAGGAAATTTCCGTAATATGTTAAAAGCAATTATTTTTGATTTTGATGGGTTGATCCTCGATACAGAGACACCCGAAGTTTTGGTTTGGCAATCGATCTATCGCGAACATGGATTTGAACTTCCGGTGAATGAGTGGGAAAAAACAATCGGCGGATATGGTATCTCAACGTTTGATGCTGCTGAGCATCTCTCGCTTCTTTCTCAGGGACGGCTGGATTCTGTTTCAATGCGCACTCGCTACCGAAGAGAATCAGAACTGCTCATCCACGCGAGCCCAATTTTGCCCGGCGTTGTCAATTTGATCGAACAGGCTCGCGCGCAGGGCGTTGCGGTTGTCATCGGTTCAAGTTCTCCGCACTCCTGGGTGGATACACACACGAAACGACTCGGTATCTTTCATTATTTCAAACACATTATTTGTCAGGATGATGTTGCCCCTGGCAGAACCAAGCCCAACCCAGATATCTACCTGAAAGCGCTGGAAGTGCTCAAAATCCAGAACACGGAGGCGGTGGTCTTTGAAGATTCTGTAAACGGTGTGGAAGCTGCCCGCCGTGCGAAGATCTTTGTGGTGGCTGTCCCCAATCCATTGACTGTAAAGATGGGCGTTTCTGGTGACCTGACGATTCCTTCCATCGCGAATATATCCTTGCAAGATCTGCAAGCGAAGATTTCATAGAAAAATGAAATGAATATCTATGCCTAAAAAAATTGTTTTTGTGATCGTGGGAGTGCTTGCCTTTGCAGGTGCCGCATTTTTTTTGGCGAAGAGAAGCCGCCCGCCTGAAGTTGTTCTTCCTGTACCTACTGTTTCAAACCTTCCTGCAACTCCTACATTTACCCCAGCGCTTATCCCCGAAACAATTCTAATTGAAGACAGTCCGCTCAAAGACTCGATCATTGCCGCAGGTGATTATCTAATCCGCCAGCAATTGGTGAATGGCGAGCTTTCCTATCAAGTTGACTTTATGACAGGTGAGCGTTCTTACACCCCATCTTATACCCGCTTGATGGCAGGTGCTGGTGCACTCTACACAGTCTGCCGGGTATCAGGTGACTCAAAATATTGTGAAGCTGGCGATCTTGCTCTGGATCATTATCTGGATATGCTGCTCAGTGACCCGCAAAAATTCACCGGCACATGTTTGTACACAAATGGCGGATGTCCACTGGGCGGCGCAGCCCTAACCGTAGATGCCATCTACAAACGTTGGCAGGCCACTGGCGAATACATTCTGAAAGACCGCAACCTGCTCACCACCGCAATGGACCTCGGCTATTTCATTGTTTCCATGCGTAAGCCGGATGGAAGTTTCTATCATTTATTTGATCCGCATCTTAATGGCAAAGTAGTTCCCGGTTATTTTGATCCCTATTCTTCCGGCGAAGGTTTATACGCGCTCTTGGAATTGCATGAAATGACCGGCAATGAATTCTGGTTGGAACAGGCACATGAAATAAATACATATATGACCTCACAACCTGTTACAGAAGATCATTGGCACGGCTATGCCTTTGCCATGTTTGCCCGTTTGGATAAACTGAGCAAGACCGATATAGATTACGCAACGAAAATCGCTGAAACAGTTGTTGAAGGGAATGTCCGTTCTTTGAACAAGATCAATACCAGTGTTTCCACAGCCACGAAGATTGAAGCCATTGCCTCACTTGCTCAGGCGCTTTATCTTTCGGGTGCAGAATATGAATGGTTGAACGGAGAGGCTGGCACATTCATCACGTTTGTGCAGGCTAGGCAACTGCCTAGCAATGATTGCAATTTTGACCTCAACAACGATATGATTGAAAATTATGAGGGCGGCATTTTCAGCAGTTGTGAAGAACCATCCATTCGTGTGGACGGCGTACAGCATTGGATCAATGGAGTAACAGCCTATCTGGAATATCAGAGTATGATTGGTGTGAAATAGCATCTGAGACACTATTCCAGTGTTATGATCTTAATAAGAAATGGAGATAAATATGAGTATTGGAAAAATCAAATGGCAATCGGTAGTTGCAAAATATGCTTACCCTGAAACTTGGCGCAGTCTATGGCAGGTGTTTAATTCTGTCATTCCCTTTTTTGTGCTGTGGTATCTGGCCTATCGCAGCCTGGAGGTTGGATATTGGCTGACATTCCTGCTTACCATCCCCGCGGCGGGTTTCATGGTGCGGATGTTCATCATCTTCCATGATTGCTGCCATGGCTCTTTTTTCCGCACTCCATTGGCAAACAACCGCCTAGGGTTGCTTCTCGGTGTAGCTGTTTGGACTCCATATTATGCGTGGAAACATTCCCATGCCATTCACCATGCCACAGCTGGCGACCTTGACCGCCGCGGCATTGGCGACGTTTACACCATGACGGTGGAGGAGTATATCGCCGCACCCTGGTATAAGAAATTTGGCTATCGCGTTATGCGCAATCCTTTCATCCTGTTCACCATTGGCGCATTGATCGTTTTCGTATTCGGTCATCGCTTTTGGGAAAAGGGCGCAGGCACCCGCGAAAAGAATAGTGTGGTTTGGACGAACATTGCCCTCTTCGCCTTTGTCGGCTGGACAATCTATCATATTGGCTGGCAGGCTTACCTTTTGGTCGAACTTCCCATTTTGCTGATGGCTTGTGGCGCTGGTGTATGGTTGTTCTATGTTCAGCATAACTTTGACCCCACCTATTGGGAACGTCACCAGAATTGGGAGTTCTTCAAAGCCGGTATGGATGGTAGCTCCTTCTACAAACTCCCCAAGGTATTGCAGTGGTTTACAGGCAACATCGGCTTTCATCACATTCATCACCTTAGCCCGAAGATCCCTAACTACAAGCTCGAACAATGTCACAAGGAAAACCCGATCTTCCAGATCGAACCGCTTACCATTCGAGATAGTTTGAAATCTCTTTACTTCCGCTTATGGGATGAAAAAGAAAAGATGCTCGTTGGCTGGCGCGCAGTCAAAAAATATAAAATGCAAATGCAAAGCGATAAGATGTAAACAAAAAGGACTGGCTTTTCGGAGCCAGTCCTTTTTGTTTAGTGAAAAACTTTTATATCACTCTCTCGCGCAATTCCGAACTGATATAGTCCATGCTCGCTACTACGATGGCAATCGCAAGCATCTGCGCGCTGGCTGCACGGTAGTTGAGTAAGTTGATATTCTGCTGCAATAGGAAGCCAATGCCGCCGCCACCCACAAAGCCGATGATGGTGGACATACGCACGTTGATGTCCCAACGATACATGGTGTAGGAAATATAGGGTGGAACGATCTGTGGAATAACCGCATAAATAATGGTTTGCAGTCGATTAGCTCCCGTCGCTTCTATCGCTTCCAATGGCCCGGCCAAAATGCTTTCCACCTGCTCAGAGTAAAGTTTTGCAAGACTGACGATGGTATGCAAACCCAATGCCATCACACCAGCGAACGGACCAATTCCCACAGCAATCACGAACACGATAGCCATCACCAGAGCTTCTACAGAACGCAATGCATTGAGGAAGGTGCGTGTGATGGAATAGATCACCATGCCAATGGGCAGGGAGTCTTTTGGTTTGGTCAATGCCGCGAGCAGAAAACCTGCAATGGCTCCCACTGCAACCGGCCCCCAAAGGGTATACATTGGTTCACCAATTTCATACAACCATTCTATCAACTGCCCAAGCAGACCCATAACCGTAATTCCAGCAATGGTGGTCAAGACAATGTTCAGAGTCTTTATGCCCGAACTGGGTAATTTTTCGGAACCAAGCTGCCCTACACGGCCAAGCACGCTGCTAAGCGTTCCACCGGCTGCCAAACCTCCCAAAACAGGTGTGATGATGGCAACAATATCTCCAACCTGAAAGAGGAAATACCCAAGAAAACCAAAGGAACCGAGGGCGGCCTGAAGGGTTTCTCCAAGGCTCATGGTCAGGCTGGCAAGTTGGAATAGACCATAAAAGCTTACCAATACCACCAACAGAATCACACCCAATCGCACAAAGCGCAGCGACTGACTTGGGCGGGCAATTTCTTCCTGCGGCAAAGCCCACCGAATACCAAACCAAACCAACACGGGCGAAACGATAATGCTTGCCAGATTCACCAAAACGTTCGAGCCGATAGCAGCACTAAAATTGCCTACTCCGCGAACGATCAAAAATCCAAGCACGATCCCGATCGGCCAACCTAAGACAGAAAGGGAAATGCTGGTCAATGGACTTTTGACAGTCTTCATCAAATTTCGCGCAGCAATAAAGCTCAATGGTATGGCGAGGAATGTGCCGAACACGGTCGCCAGCAGCGCGAGAAATACAGTTTCAACGATCTTGTTCCACGTATCGTATGCTGTTTTCGAAAAATGCGGCAGGCCGACATTTCTGCGAAGCGTGGCGCGAATGAACTGCTCGTCATCACTGGTTCGGTCGGGGATTTCCATTTCAACAATGAAATGACCATCTGCATCAGTTTCAGCATTTTCGCGGCCCAGTGAAACAATATTGTTTGGGTCATTGCCCGGCACAAACCGAACCGGTCCTACGGTGAGCGGGGCAAAGTTGAATCCTTCTACTTGAACGATTTCACCAGGATTTGCACAAGATGGGGTGATGACGATGTATGGATCATTTGCGCCTCGCTCCGGCGCCGACGCCTGATTCCCGTCCGAGAGGCAGGGGACGTGGATGGGATAGTTGACGACCTCTTCCACTTGGTCGTATTCAAATATTTCAGGTTGGGCAAGTGCGCGCAATACGCGAACCAAACTCTGCTGGCGGTTTTCGCTGCGCAGTTCTTCCAGATCCACTTTTGTGATCTGAAAGCCATATGCAAAAATGACCAGCGCCAATAAAGTGTACAGACCAACTTTTGCAGATTTCCAGGGGGATGAGTTTTTATTGTTTTTCATGGCGGCCTATCCTACCCGTTCCGCATCGCGGCCATAGATTTCTTTGAACTTACTATCGTCAATATCCTTGGGCAGTCCCTCAAATACCAGTTTGCCTTCATTGAGCGCAACCACGCGGTCTGCATAACGATGTACCAGATCAAGAAAATGTAAACTGCATAGCACGCTGACACCGTCATTTTTGTTGATGTCTTCAAGGTGACTCATGATGCTGTGCGCGAGAACAGGGTCCAGGCTGGCAACAGGCTCATCGGCCAGTACCATCTTCGGGTCCTGCATGAGCGCGCGGGCAATGCCAACGCGTTGCTGCTGCCCACCGCTTAATTCATCTGCCCGTTGATAGGCTTTTTCAGCGATCCCAACCCGTGCTAATTGTTTGATGGCTTTTTCCACATCTTCTTTTGGAAAGCGGTTCAACAGACTCCAGGCAGGGTTCACATAGCCCAACCTGCCTGCAAGCACGTTGGTGATCACCTTCGAGCGATGGACAAGGTTGAAGTGTTGAAAGACCATGCCGATCTTGCGTCGGATGCGGCGCATTTCCTCCTGCGAGGCGGCGGTGATGTCTTCGCCATTCCAAAGGATCTGCCCGGAGGTGGGTTCGATCAGACGATTGATGCAGCGCAGCAGTGTGGATTTGCCCGAGCCGCTCAAGCCGATGACGGCCAGGAACTGTCCATCTGGCACATCAAAACTGACATTGTCGAGTGCTTTCACTCCACCGTCATAAATTTTGGTCAGGTTTTTTATTTGAAGCATGGTGATATCCTGAAAACTATGATGCAGCGCAGTACTGCGCTGAAGTTCTTTCAAAGCGATTATAAAATATATCTGCTGTTAATTTCTAAACTGAAACCCTAAAGGTCTTTTGTGCAAAGAAAGCGCTTGTGATTGCAAAAGAGACCTTTAGGGTTTGGGGTTAAGAAAAATTAGGGGCAGAGATTTTATTCCCTGCCCCTAATTTTTTACATAAGTTGAAACTTATTCAGGAAGCTTGTAGCCGGTGGCTTCAACCATGGCGCGAACCATGTCATATTCGGCGTCTTCGGCGGGAGCGATGCCAGACCAGCCGTAGAAGTCAGCGGAGCCGATGGAGGTTCCCCAGGCTTCGGTCTCGGCGAAGGCAATCAGAGCTTCTTCGATTTGAGCGCGAACATCAGCGGGGAATTCGGGTCCGAAGGACAGGGTGTCATTCGGGATGGCGGCGGAGACAGCGAGGATGCGAACCTTCTGAATTACATCAGGAGCTTCTTCGCGGATGTTGGCGCGGGCATCCAAAATGCGGTAGCCGTCGCACAAGATCTTCTTTTTGTCTTCATTCAAAGCACAGTTCGGGATCGACTCAGCGGGAACTTCATACTGTTCGAGGGATGTGATATTGCCAGCCAGATAATCGTCATAGGTGAAAATGGGGGCGCCTTCGGGGCTCAATGGAACGCTATAGAAGACGGTACCGAAATCAACTTCACCATTGTACACAGCGGTGACGGTCTGGTTGTGGCCGCCGGTCTGAACCTGTTCACCGGGGGTGATGCCGGCTTCGGCTAACTCAACGGTGGGAACCATGTAACCAGAGGTGGAACCCTGATCGCCATAGCCCCAGGTCTTGCCTTCGAGATCGGCAAGGGTCTGGATGTCACTGTCGCGGGCGACGATGTACTCAGCCCAATAGACAGGGTATCCGAAGCGGATGGCTTTGAAGGCAACATCCACACCGCACAATTGGCTGGCGATGGCGTAGCCAAGGCCGGGGATGAAAGCCATGGTGTCGGCTGGGGAAGCGCACATTTCTTCGATGGTGGCGGCATAGGAAGTCGGGACGGTCACTTCGAAGGTGAGGCCGGTGGCTTCGTTCAACGCAGCAGCCATTACTTCACCACCAGTGGTGATGATGTTCGCATCCACAGAGGGGACGAACAACACTTTGATGGGGTGTTCGGGGGAACCGATGGCGGGCATCGGAGGTTCTGTGGCAACGGGGGCTTCAGTGGGGGCTTCGGTGGCAGGGGCTTCTGTAGCAACAGGAGCTTCAGTGGCCGCAGGGCCGCAAGCTGACAAGAACATCGATGCTGCAACGATGAGTGTCAACACGACAAAAAACAGACGTTTATTCATATCTTCTCCTCTTAAGAGATATATAAGGTAGTTGGGGTGGGGTCACCCCTGACTTAAAGATAATAACGCAAATTATATGTATGAACAAGTACCCTTTTCTTAAAAAGTTATTACTTATTTCACTGTGCGTACTTGTGAAATTTGTTGCGAGTAAAATCCAGCCAGTTCTTCCCGTTTATTTATTACCCGCTCTTTTTCAAGCTGAATAATTTCTCTTGGGAGCAGGCCAAGATCATCCTGTATAAAGCTGCACCTGTAGTACAGAAGAATGAATGACATATTTTCGTTTGTCGATGAAACTTTTGAAATTGCAGGCTTTGCTGCAAATATGGGTATGTTATATATAAAAATTTTCATTCACACCCATATATAAAAAAGAGTCCCCACGAAAGGATTTTCAAAAACGCTTATGACTGTTGACCCTACTTTTCGCATGACTGTGCAGGAGGTTTTTTCCATCAAAGGACGAGGCTCTGTTATTGCTGGCCGAATTGAGAGCGGAACGATTTCTGTTGGAGATGAAATCCAAATTCAAGGAAAGAGTTCCATTAAAAAAGTTGTGATTGCCGGTGTTGAAGTGCGCCGCAAGGTGACTACGAATGCCAAAGCAGGTGATGATGTTGGCATCTTGCTGAAGGACATTAATGACGAGGATGTTCGGCCGGGAGACATACTGGCAGGTTCTGAGCTTGATTTCACCTGGAAGCCATAGGTTTTCAGGTGAGGGGCCAGCAAACAAGAACGGACACAAGTTCTGTTATTAAAAAAACTTCCGCCAAAACAGCGGAAGTTTTTTTCTACTATTCGCTTGCTCTTTCCCCATACAACTTGCGATGCACCACGCTCAAAGCGCGGACTTGCTCCGCCGCGTGATACGAAGACCGCACCAGCGGATTCGACTCGACCCACTTGAAACCGATCTCCATGCCGAAGGCTTTGAGTTCGGCGAATTCTTCCATCGTGTAATAGCGTTCCATGGCAAGGTGTTTCTTGCTGG
>CAZHOX010000046.1:0-19695 GCA_964534345.1 uncultured Anaerolinea sp. | reverse complement strand
CCCTGCCAGGGCATGGCAGATGCGTTGACGATCATTGAGAAATTCGGCAAAAAATCCAAAGGTTTGAATATTAGTTATGTTGGTGACGGAAATAACGTCACTGTTTCTTTGATGCATGTCTCAGCCCTGCTGGGATGGAATGTAACCGTCGGTACTCCCGAAGGCTACGATGTGAATCCTGCTGCTGTGGAGATCGCAAAAGCCATTGCTCTGAAAACAGGCAGCAAATTGAATTTTGTCCGTGACGTGCATGAAGCGGTAAAAGGTGCGCATGTTATTTACACCGATACATGGACGAGCATGGGGCAGGAAGAAGAAACTGCCAAGCGCGAGCAGATCTTCCCGCCGTATCAAGTCAATGCAAAGTTGGTCAGCGAAGCAGATAAGGACGTGATCGTGATGCACTGCCTGCCAGCCCATCGTAACCATGAATTGACCGATGATGTGGCTGATGGCGAACACTCGGTGATCTTCCAGCAGGCTCACAACCGTCTTCATGCGCAGAAGGCAATTTTGGCGCGTTTGTTTGATGTGGCGTAGAATTTTGTTTCCTTTATACAGAATACTCTTAAAAGGTGAATGAATGAATACACAAGACTTTATCGAGATGGAAGAAAAGTACGGCGCGCACAATTATCATCCTTTGGACGTGGTTATTGAAAAAGCTGAAGGGGTTTGGGTCTACGATGTAGATGGGAAGAAATACCTTGATTGTCTCTCTGCATATTCTGCAGTAAATCAGGGGCATGTTCATCCTGAGATTTTGAAAGCTCTTCTCGAACAGGCGAAGAACGTCACACTTACTTCGCGTGCTTTTCGCAATAATCAATTGCCGCTTCTTTATAAAGAACTCTCCGAGATGACGGGTTACGAAATGTCTCTGCCGATGAATTCCGGTGCAGAGGCTGTTGAAACTGCTGTCAAACTCGCCCGCAAGTGGGCGTATCAAGTCAAGAAAGTTCCGCGTCATCAGGCGGAAATTATCGTTGCGGGGAATAACTTCCACGGACGAACCGTTACCATCGTTTCATTTTCCACCGAGCCTTCCTATCGTGATGATTTTGGCCCTTTCACGCCGGGCTTCGTAGTTGTGGAATATGGAAATGCAGATGAGCTTGAAAAGGCGATCACTCCCAACACAGCGGCAGTGATGCTTGAGCCAATTCAAGGTGAAGCGGGCGTTATCATCCCTCCGGCTGGATATTTGAAGAAAGTTGCTGAAGTCTGCAAAAAGAACAATGTCCTCTTTATTGCGGATGAAATTCAAACGGGTCTCGCTCGGACCGGGAAACTGTTTGCCGCTCATCATGACGATGTCCGCGCTGACATTACCATCGTTGGCAAGGCGCTTTCGGGCGGTTTTTATCCTGTCTCTGCAGTGCTGGCAGATAAGGCGATTCTCGGATTGTTCAACCCTGGGGAGCATGGTTCCACATTTGGTGGAAACCCGCTTGCGGCTGCAGTGGCTCGCGCTTCGTTACGTGTCATCCGCGAAGAGAAATTGGCAGAGCGTGCCCAACAATTAGGTGAATATTTCGTTGAGCAGTTGAGCGAGATCACTAGCCCGCATGTGAAGGAAGTCCGCGGCAAAGGTTTGTTGATCGCTGTGGAGCTCAAGCCCGAAGCGAAAGGCGCTCGTCGTTTCTGTGAAGCCTTGCAGACTAAGGGTATTCTCGCTAAAGAGACGCACGACAATGTCATCCGTTTTGCGCCACCGCTGGTTATTGAAAAGGAAACAATTGATTGGGCGCTTCCAGCTATTCGAGAAGTGCTCAACATGAAGTAATAATTTTCAGGCCCTAAAGGTCTACGAGACCTTTAGGGCTTTATTATGGAGGCTACTATGTACATTGGAATTCCAAAAGAAAGCAGACCCTTCGAGTATCGCGTTGGTCTTTCCCCTGCCGGGGTTGAGATTCTTTCCCAGAACGGGCACCAGATTTTCGTTGAGCACGAAGCGGGAATCGGCGCAGGATTCAGCGACTTGGAGTATGAAAAAGCCGGAGCGCGAATCGCATTTTCTGCAGAAGAAGTCTTTGGCCGCGCCGACCTTTTGTTAAAGATATCCCGCCCGATCAAGCAGGAAATGGAATGGTTGAAGGACGGTTCCACATTGGCTGGCTTATTGCATCTAGCCTCAGCTTCACAGGATCAAATCGACCTGCTGTTGGAGAAGAAAGTAACTGCGCTTGCCTACGAGCAGATCGTGGATTCGAATGGGACACTCCCTGTGTTACGCCCGTTTAGCTTGATCTGCGGCGCAATGGCGGCTCAGATCGTTGCGCGCCATTTGCAGAATAATCAAGGCGGCAAGGGTATTTTGTTGAGCGGCCTGCCCGGCGTTCCACCTGCCGAAGTTGTCATCATTGGCGGCGGCGCAGTCGGTTTCTCTGCCATGCAGTCCATGATCGGTGCGGGCGCACATGTCACAGTCATCGACAAGAGCATGGCTGTGCTGGAAAGAATCGCAGAAAAATACCCGCGTGTAGTAACCATGATCTCTACCAAGCGCAACATTGAACGCGCTACTGCATTTGCAGATGTTGTGGTTGGCGCCGTGTTGGTGAGTGGACAACGTGCCCCCATTGTAGTGACGCGCGACATGGTCAAAGCTATGAAGCCGCGCTCAGTCATCCTTGATGCGAGCATCGATCAAGGTGGCTGTGTGGAAACTTCCCGCCCGACAACTCACGATCATCCTACTTTTGTAGAAGAGGGTGTTATCCATTATTGTGTCCCGAACATCCCCGGTGTGGTTGCGCGTACCGCCAGCCACATGTTCCTGAACGCTGCCATCCTTTATATTATGGAAGTTGCCAATAAAGGGGTGGACCAGGCCATGAAAGATAATCCATCCATTGAAGCCGCTGTGAATACTCATAACGGCAAATTGCTGCACCTCGTTCGTTTGAGTGCGCAGGAGCATTAATATGACTGCCGCAAGTATTTATCAATCACGTGTGACGACTGCCGAAGAGGCAGTGAAGGTTATCAAATCAGGCGACCGCGTCTTTCTTACGGGAAACGTGTCTGTCCCTCAAAAGCTTTTAGCTGCGCTGGTAAAGCATGCTCCCAATGTCCAGGACGTGGAGATTTGCCAGGCCCTGACAGTTGGTTCTGCCGACTACGTAGCTCCCGAAATGGAAGGTCACCTGCGCGTGAACTCCATGTTCATCAGTGCAAACATCCGCAAAGCTGTGCAGGAAGGCCGCGCCGACTTTACCCCCGTATTGCTTTCCGAATTCCCACTTTTGTTCAAGCGTGGAGTTTTACCGATTGATGTGGCGATTATCCATGTTTCCACCCCTGACGAACACGGCTTTTGCAGCCTCGGTGTGGAAGTTGGTTTAACCAAATCTGCGGCAGAGTCAGCAAAGATCATCATCGCTGAGGTAAATGATAAGATGCCTCGCACATTGGGTGATTCATTTATCCATGTCAGCCGCCTTACCCATATTGTGCCGGTCAATTATCCAATTCCCGAACACCGCATGGCGAGCGAAGGAAATTCTGACATCGTTGAAAAGATCGCCGGCCATGTAGCCTCGTTGATTCCTGATGGCGCAACCATGCAGCTTGGCATTGGCTCAATCCCAGATGCTGTTTTGAAATTCCTCTCCGGCAAAAAAGACCTTGGAATTCATACAGAACTATTTTCAGATGGCGTTATAAACCTTGTAAACGCAGGCGTACTGACAAATGCGCGCAAGTCCCTGCACCCGGGCAAGATCGTGGCGGGATTTATCCTCGGCACTGAAAAACTGTACGAGTGGGTGAATGACAATCCAATGGTTGAGATGCACCCAACCGAGTATGTGAACGATCCTTTTGTGATTGCTCAGAATGATCGCATGGTTGCTGTCAACTCCGCCATCGAAGTTGACCTCACAGGGCAGGTCTGCGCTGATAGCATTGGGCCAAAACTTTTCAGCGGCGTCGGCGGCCAGTTAGACTTTATCTACGGTGCTTCCCGCTCCAAAGGTGGGGTGCCGATCATTGCTTTGCCTAGTGTTGCTAATCTGAAAGACGGTACGCAGCTTAGCAAGATCACAGCCATGCTCAAGCCGGGCGCTGGCGTCGTCACTAGCCGTAACCACGTCCGTTTTGTGGTCACCGAACACGGCATAGCCGATTTGTACGGAAAGACCATTCGACAGCGCGCACAGGCGCTTATCAAGGTTGCACATCCCCAATTCCATGATGAATTGCAAAGACAGGCAAAGGAATTGCACTACGCTTAGCCTGAACTATTCCAAATAACCAAAGCGCTGCGGAGTTAAGTTCGTAACTCCGCAGCGCTTTTATTGTTAACTTGATAACCTTCTCCACCTTGACACCAATCCGTTTTTTACCTATTATCAGAGCGTTTTGGAATGAAGCCGGTCTTGAGTGGGGAGGCTTTATACAATGCCCATGTTGGGCAATTAATTTATAGACTCGAAGGAAGTATTTCAACATGCGTAGAGCAAAGATCGTTGCAACCATCGGCCCCGCGTCCGATTCTGAACAGGCGCTGGAATCCATCATCAAAGCGGGGATGAATGTTGCCCGCCTGAATTTTTCACACGGAACTCATGAACAGCACGCGGAGCGTGTAGCCAAAATTCGTGCCGTTTCCAAGAGGCTTGGTATGCCCGTTGGCATTCTACAGGATTTGCAAGGCCCTAAGATCCGCGTTGGCAGGCTGGCTGCGCCTATTCAGCTTTCCATTGGCGAAGAGATTTGTTTATATGCTACAAAAGATGAAGCCCCAAAGACAGACAAGCAACTCCTGCCCGTCGATTTCCGCGAACTTTTCGACTCGGTTCAAGCTGGCGACAAGCTATTGCTTGATGATGGCCGCATGGCTCTTGAGGTTATCTCAGCAGTAGGTCGAGTGGTTCAAGCAAAGGTATTGGTTGGCGGTGCGCTTTCTTCGCACAAGGGCATCAACCTCCCTGGTGTAAAACTTCGAATTGCCGGCTTTACTGAAAAAGACAAAACCGACCTTGCCTTTGGCATTTCGCAAGGTGTGGATGCGGTTGCAATTTCCTTCGTCCGCAGCGCAGATGATGTGAAAGCAGTTCGCGCCGCCATCGAAGAATTTTCCGTAGGCAAGCACACACCTCTGCTGATCGCAAAACTTGAAAAGCCTGAGGCATTGACCGAACTGGAAGCGATTCTCGAAGTTGTAGATGGCGTCATGGTTGCCCGTGGCGACCTCGGCGTGGAACTGCCCCCAGAACGCGTGCCACCTCTGCAAAAGTTGATCATCCGTGAAGCCAACGCTCGCGCCAAGATCGTTATCACCGCAACGCAGATGCTCGAATCCATGATCTTGAATCCACTGCCCACACGCGCAGAAGCCTCCGACATTGCCAATGCAATTTTCGACGGTACCGATGCAGTTATGCTTTCTGCTGAAACAGCTTCGGGTGAATATCCGAGCGAGGCAGTTGCCATGATGTCTCGCATTGTCTTGGAAGCAGAGACTCATTTCCGAGAGTGGGGAAGCCGTCAGGATGGCAAAGCAGGCTTGGGCGAGAGTGATGCGGCGTCTATGGCGCGTGCGGCGAATGCTCTGGCAAAAGACCCCGAGGTTCGCGCCGTATCCGTCTTCACCATGCAGGGCCGCTCCGCATGGCTCATGTCCAAGGCAAGACCATCAAAGAAAATTCTTGCGTTTACCCCCGACCCTGATACTTTCAATCAACTCGCCTTTTTGTGGGGCGTGCAGCCAAACCTCATCAAATTTGCAGACACCCTCGACGACATGCTCTCCGATGTTGACGCCGCCTTGTTGACCTCAGGCATCCAAGCGGGGCAGCAGGTGGTATTGATCTGCGGATATCCCATCGGTGAGAAGCGTCCGCCAAACATGGCGCTGCTCCACACTGTTGCAAGTGATGCAAATGTACACCTAGCGCGTAAACTAGCTGAAAAAAACGTGTAGGATAAAGTACCCCGCTTCTTTCTTAACGGACAATTGATTCTAACCATCAAGAGACAGCCACCCTGATAAAGGTGACTGTCTCTTTGTTTTATTCCCGTGTCGCGATCAAAATCCCGATGCTGATCAATGCCCCGCCTGCAAGGAAGAGCGGGGTGATTTTTTCAGCGAGGAAAAACCAACCGAGCAGCGTACCAACTACCGGCTGGGCAAAGAACGTCAATGACGCTACAGCTGCGGGTAATTCAGCGAAGGCGTAATTCCAAAGGAACATCGCGATCGCAGTAGAGATAATCCCCAAAAATAATAACCCGCCGATAATGCCCCATGTGATCGTGCCAATGCCCTGGGTGTTGATTTCCCAAATCCCCAGTGCAATGCTGGAAGGTACACCGCCCAACAGCATGATCGTGCTGGATGTCAACAGGTCCATAGACTTGCTCACTTTGCGAACCAGAACCGAATACAGCGCCCAAGTGAGAGCCGCTGCCAGTAGACTCATGTTTCCCCAAAACAGAGTTGGCGAAAGCTCTGCGTTGCGCGGGTCGATGACAGCCAGCACGCCCATTGTGGAAACCACCAGCGCAATGATTCTCCGCGGTGTGGATTTTTCGCCAAGCAGAAACGGCGCGAACAACAAAACAAAAGCCGGCGTGGCAGATGTGACCAGCGAACCGTTCGATGCAGTGGATAATTTTGTGCCGACAAATTGAAACCCAAGCGAGATGCCATAACCAACAAAGCCAACCAAAAAACTTGTCCAAAAGAATTCTTTTGAGATGGCTAGTTTCGTGCCTGATTTTTTATTACGAAAATAAATGACAGCACCCAGCACAATTGCCCCCATGATCAAGCGCAAAGTCAGCAGCGAAAAAGGCGGGATGACTTCCAACACCACTTTGCTAACCACGTACATGCCGCCCCAAATAGCCGCTGCACCCAAGCCTGAGATCAGCCCGGCAAATGTATGATGTTTGTGCATGATTCTCCTTAATAACAGGTGACAGTCACTTTTAAAGTGACTGTCACCTGTTTACATTATTGGCTCTTATCAACTACCTATTAATTACTTGCCGCCTTTTTTCTCCATCTTCGCCCAAGTGTCTTTCAAATTCACCGTCAAATTGAAGACAGGTTTTTCAGGCGTAGACTCTTTATCTACACAGAAGTAACCGAGGCGCTCAAACTGATACCGTGAACCAACTTCCGGCGCAGCCAGATGCGATTCCACAAAGCCGGTGAGTAGCTGCAACGAGTCAGGATTAATGCAGGCAAGGAATCCTTCATCACCTTCTTCGGGGTCTTCTTTGGTAAAGAGGCGGTCGTACATGCGAATTTCTGCTTCTTTGGCATGCGCCGCAGAAACCCAATGGATCGTGGATTTGACCTTGCGCCCATCAGCAGAGTCACCGCCGCGTGTGGTCGGGTCGTAGGTCGCATGAACTTCTACTACCTCGCCCTTATCATCTTTCACCACATGCGTGCATTTGATAAAGTATGCGTAGCGCAGGCGCACTTCATTGCCAGGGAAGAGGCGGTAATACTTTGGCGGCGGCGTCTCGCGGAAATCATCCTGCTCAATGTAAATGACCTTTGAGAATGGAACCTTGCGCGTGCCTGCGTTGGGGTCTTCGGGGTTGTTGACCGCATCCATTTCTTCAGTTTGACCGTCAGGATAATTATCGATCACAACCTTCAACGGCTTGATGACAGCCATGCGGCGCAATGAGGTCTTATTCAAATCCTCGCGCACGCAAGCCTCGAGCAGTGAAACATCGCTGATGCTGTAATTCTTCGCCACACCCACACGGCGAATAAAATCATGGATCGCCTCGGCTGTGTAACCTCGGCGGCGCATGGCTCGCAAAGTAGGCATACGCGGGTCATCCCAACCAGTGACAAGTTTCTCTTCCACAAGGCGGCGCAGCTTGCGCTTGCTCATCACTGTATATGTCAGGTTCAAACGCGCGAACTCGATCTGGCGTGGCTTGAACACGCCTAACTGTTCAGGGAACCACTCATACAACGGGCGGTGGTTTTCATATTCCAGCGAGCACAACGAATGGGTGATGCCTTCCATTGAGTCGTTCTGTCCGTGCGCCCAGTCGTACATCGGATAAATTTTCCACTTGCTGCCAGTGCGGTGATGCGGCGGCTCATGGATGATGCGGTACATGGCTGGGTCACGCATGTTGATGTTCGGATGCGCCATGTCAATTTTTGCGCGCAAAATTCGAGAACCGTCCGGGAACTCGCCATTCTTCATGCGTTCCAGCAGATCGAGATTTTCTTCCACATCACGGTCACGGAATGGAGAATTCTTTCCAGGCTCGGTCAATGTTCCGCGATTGGCACTCACTTGATCGGGAGTCTGATCATCCACATACGCCTTGCCCATCATCACCAGTTTCTTGGCCCACTCATACAGCTCATCAAAATAATCCGAAGCGTACGTCACCTTGACCCACTCAATGCCAAGCCAGCGCGCATCGTCCATGATGGCATCCACAAATTCAGTTTCTTCTTTTGCGGGGTTTGTGTCGTCGAAGCGCAGAATCAACTCACCGCCATTTTCCTTCGCGATGAGATAATCGATCATGAACGCCTTCACATGGCCGATGTGCAAATATCCATTCGGCTCAGGGGGCAGGCGCGTGCGAACGCTTTTGAATCGTCCGTTCTTCAAATCTTCCGCAACAGCTTCGCGGATAAAATCACTTGGCTTATTGATTGTTTCTTCGTCACTCATGGATTTGCCTTAATGCTGAATTTCAGGGGGATGTGGAACCGCCTCACGCTGGCGCAGCCCCCTGCGGGTAACTGTCAACTGCCACGCTAAAGAGACGCATACCCCACCCTGATTGTTTTCTATTAATAGTGCCAATTATAACAAACTTGATTCATGTATAATCTGATGTGGAGGCATTATGACAGAATCAAACGAAAACCGCACTGGCTTTTTAGCTACTTATTTCGACCGTGACTCGGTCCTCAAAATTGCACGTGTTGCAGGTATTTTTGCGTGGATTGCGCTTGGCGTTTACACCTTCACCACCCTGATTTCTTTCACCCAATTCATGCTCCAATTTGTGACAGGCATTTTCTATCAAAAGGGGATGTCTATTGTAGATGTGGTGAATTATTTCAGCCCGTATTTTCTCCAATTCATGCCGGGGCTGGTGTATTTCATCGGCCTGAAATTTGCCGAACATGGCCTGCTCATTCTGTTGGATATAGAAGATAATACCCGCCGTGCTGCCCGAAATGGCAAGTAAATACAAATTAGAAAATCCCCTTGCCTCATCCCTGTGTGCGTGATAAAATACTGCCCGCTCGAATTTTGGGGAATCGTACAACGGCAGTACACTACACTCTGGATGTAGTAATCTTGGTTCGAATCCAGGTTCCCCAGCTAACCCGCTAGAAATAGCGGGTTTTTGCTTTGATTAACACGAAAATGGTAAACAAAAAAGCTCCCGAAATATTTTCGAGAGCTTTTTTTCTATAAAAAGATAATTATGGAGTTACCCGCATCCGCCGCCGGATTTATCCCGCTTTAGTTGCAGGATGATCTTTTGTTCAAATTCCAGCTTTTCGTACTCGATTGGGTCTGGGGAACAGGATTCGTAGCGGCTGCCCAATGCAGCAGGGAAGAGAAAGCCCAATTGGTCGTCACCCGCTGTCGGGTTGGGTTGAAGCGTTTTATCTTCCTTCCCAAAGAAAGCGATCCAGTTGTTGATTCCACCTTCAAGGATGTATACGTTCTGGATGCTTGATCCAACCAGCATCTTCCACGCATCCACTGCTGCGGCTTCGTCATTGCTCATCACAATGAAGACTGTGTTTGCAGGCGGTTCGGTGAGCAATACTGGCACAACTTCCAAAAGCCTGTCTAATGGCACATTGACCGCGTCATTGATGTGATACAGGTTGTAGTCTGCCTCGGAGCGCACATCCAAATAGACGGGATTCATGGCTTGGTTGTATTTGGCCTTGAAGGCTTCCGCAGGAGAGGTGAAGACGAGCCGCTTTTCAAGCATTTCATCTGCTGTGTACACATAGGTGTTGACGATGGGGTCTGCGTTCAACACTTCAATGGTCTCGGTGCGTGTGAAGGTGACTTTGTTGTATTTATCTTCAAGGGAGGGGCTTCCAATGGCGAGAACGGCTACAGCGCCAGCGAGGAGGGCAACAGCACCAGCCACGCGAAGCTTCGGTTCTTTGCTTAAATCTTTTTTGCCGAAGATGCGTTCGAGTTGTTCGCCGCCCCAGAACATGAAGAGCGCCATGAGGATGACGATGACCACAACTGCGCCAACGGGAATGCCGAAGACCTGGTCGAGGGTCAGGCGCCCGTAGTAGCCGGCATTGTTGTACCAGTTGTCATAATATTTTTCGGTTTCACCGAAGAGGAATGCGCCAACGAATCCGCCAAGCATGAATAACATGCCGTCGATCTTGCCAGTGGAAGCAGAGGCGAGCGAAGTGGTGGGGCAGAACCCGCCAATGATGAAGCCGACACCCATAATGACACCACCGAGAATTCCAGAGCCGAGATAGGTCGGGTTGACCCACACCTGGCTGAAATCTAAAATTCCGAGGCCAACCGCTCCAAAAAGCAGTACCATTGCCACGGTGATGGCGGTGAACATGACCTTGAGTACGGTTAATTCGGTGAAATAAAATTGCGCGGCGAGTTTACGAGAATCGCCAAAACCAGACATTTCCAGCGTGAAGCCGAATGCGAAACCGATGACTCCAAAGAGCACATACGTCCACGGGTTGGCTGCGCTGACTGCTATAAATGATGGGAGAGGAAAGTTCATTTTTTGTTTCTCCTAGTGATAGATGGTTGAACCTGTAACTCTTTTACAACCACAGTTTCCTGACGAAATAGGCAACGGCATATGCGCCGCCGAAGATGGCGAACATGATGGCCCAGGAACCTGCGGCAAGAGTTGCGCCGCCTGAGAGTGCCTGTCCTGAGGTGCATCCGCGAGCAAGACGGGCGCCGTACAGGAAGAGCACGCCGCCAAGAAAGGACATCAGCCAGCGGGTGCGGTTGGAGATGTTCGGGCCTTTTGTGGTCATGATCTTTAGACGTCCATTGAAAGCGCCGGATGTGAATCCGCCAAGCAGTGCGCCGAAGAAAACAGGCACGATCCAATCATCAAATGGGTTTTTCTCTCCGCCCGCCATTTTCAATAAATAGGGCGTGTTATCCACATGGGAAGGCGAAATAGCATCCACGATTGCCGCATCAATGCGGGCGGTGGCGCCGGATGAGCCAAGTCCATTGCCTGTGAGCAGAAAGGCGAGGAAGAGAACAACTCCCAGCACCACGCCGCCAAAGTACGGATGTACGTACGCTTTTTCAGGCCGGTTGAAAATCGATTTTCTGGTTTGAGCAGCCATTTGTTACTCCTTTTGATAAAAACAAATTCTCAGGTTTGAATGTTGCAAGTTGAAGGTTGGTTGGGCGGCTTTTCATAAACCGCTCAACCAATTCATCCTTCCTATTTGATTATTCAACCTTTTTTTCGTGTATTTCCACTTCTTCGTACCCAGTGATCATTGCGCGAGTAGCTTCCAATGGGGTTGCGCCAGTGGTGGTCATATACACATGCACGACAATGAAGGTTCCGAATAGCCATGCCACAAGCGAATGGAAAGGTGCAAGGAATGGCAGCCCGCCGAGGGCATTCGCAAATGTCGGCCATTTTTGCACGCCCCACATCAACGCGCCGGTGATCATCTGCAAGGGCAGCAACACATTCAAAATTCCAAAGTATGTGACCTTCTGAATTGGGTTCATACGGCTATCAGGACGCTTCTCAAATGGATGGCCTTCACCCTTGAAAATGCCAGAGATGTAATACTTGGCTTGTGTGATGGCATCATCAAAGAAACCGTATGGACGAGGGATATATTCCTGCATGCGGTCAGTTGCGATGTGATAGAAGACCGAGAGCAGCGCATTGATCACGAGTATGGCTGCGAGGATGTTGTGCAATGTCACCACACCCCGGAATGAGAATGCGCCGAAGATGTCAGGCCGGTGAATGATCAAGCCTGTGAATAACAGGATGACGATGGATGCTGTTTGCAGCCAGTGCCAGAAGCGGCGATATGCATCGTACATGTAAATGCGTTCGGTTCGTGCCGCGCCGTGTGCCTGTTTCTTGGACGATAAGAATCTCAGCGTCCCGTGGCCGATCACACCTAAAAGCGAACCTGCAAAAGCAAGCGCGCCAAGCCAGTCGATCCAACTGATGCGGCTGGAGCCGAAGACGTACATATCATCTTTGGCAGGCATGGGCTGATAATAGAGAGCGCCATCTTCGCCAGTGACAAGTTCACCGCTGCCGCTGACATTGTTATCTACATCGAAGACAGGCATTACGGGGGCGTTGTCTGCCAGTTTGATGGGGGCGGTCATGCGAGATTCGTCATTGTGGCAGGACTTGCAGTCGTTGACTGCATTCTCTCCGCGAGTGACATTGTGGTTAATGCTGTACGGCTGTACCATGCCTTCAATGCGCGGGTTGTTCAGTCCCAATGCTGCAAGTTTGGTCTTTACTGCTTCTTCTTTGACAGAAGAGTCAATCGTCAATTCATCAGCGCTGAGTTTACCGTCGCTGTTAGCGTCAAAGGCGGTGACGATGTCGCTTGCGTAGTTGCCGTTGTCGAGAAATACAGATTCGAGGTCAATTTGGCGTACGGGGCGCTTGTTGCCGTTGGCATCGTCGTACACCCAATAGAAGGATGTGATCAGGTTGTACGGTGCAAGCAGTGTATCGCCATCAATATTGGTGCGGTTGAGCAGTACGGGCTTGTAGCCGGTGACGAGTGAGGTCACGTCGTTGGGTGTGCCTTCCACGCCACGGCAGGATTCCACTGCTTTGCCTTCGGTGGTGATGACTGTCCAGTCAAAACTTTGGATGGCTGGGGCATACATCTGTGGGATGTGGCAGGTTTCGCAGGCTACGGCATCCATGTGGGTTTCGATGTAAGGCAGCCAGTCTGCGTGACCTTCGTTTGCATCGTGGCAGTTTTCACAGCGGCGCATGGTTCCTTTGTATTCGGGAGCCACGTTGTATTGGGCGCTTTCGCCGCGTGCAAAGTTATGATCTGGCATTTGGAGATATTCGTTGATCTCCAATGAGCGGGGGTCATAAATGAGATGATCGGGGTTGTTGCTCTGCGCTTCGCTGGCGTGTGCGGGATTGTTGAGTGCAAAGTGACAGTCTGTGCATTGCAACTGGCGCTCGGCATGGATATCCCATGAGCGATCGAGATCATTCTTGTCTGTCAGGTTGACACCTGATTCGTTTATGCGCTGTGACGAGACGACCTGTCCTGTGGTAGCGGTTTGCGGATAGTTCAGGTCACATGCATTGAGGGTGAGGGGTTCTTGTGTTTCAGGGTGTACTTCACCGTGACATGCGGCACAATTGGCGTTAGTGGGGTCTTGAATGCCAATCAGCTCGCTCTTGAGTTCGCCGTTTTCGTTGAAGGATTCTGTGTTCCATGCCCAACCGTCTGCTGAGGCTTCGACGATGTTCAGGCCAGATAACGTGGCGGTGTTGGCATTGCCAAATTCACCTGCATGGATGGCTTCAGCGCGGGCTGCGGTGTTTGGTGTTTCCAGATGGCAAAGGAAGCAGTTCATTTCCATGGTGCCAGATTTGTCCCAGTCCCATGTGGTGACGTTGCCGTTTGCATCAAGTGTGGATGTTTCGGGGTTGTCTTTGCTTGTCTTCAAGTCTGTCAGCAGATCGCCATCACGAGATGTGGTGGCAGGGCCGCCGCCGACGATGCGTTCGCCATTGAGCATGAGCCATTCGGCGGTGGAAAGGTCTAGGCGTTCATCTCCGCTCTGGGTGAGGAAGCGATAAGTGAGGGGATTCCATTGGCCGAAGGTGCCTGTGCTTGCATCCCAGGTTTCTGTTGATGTGGTGTAGTCAGACAGGCCGAGGTCAGCATGGAAGGCATGTGACTCGATGAATTGGGTGTCATGGCATTGTCCACAGGTTTGCATGGTGGAGACGGCTTCATTGCTTTCGAGCACGTTCACGCCGTTTTTGTCGAGCAGGGCAAAGTTTGGGTGTAGGACAGATGCTTGTTGGGCAGGGGCAGCTTCGGGCGCGGCAAGAGCGGTGCCAATCCCTATGGCAAGCGCGAGGGTGATAAATCCAAATAGGAAAAAGAGAGTGTATCGTTTCATGGTTGTTATCTCCCACCCCATTCAACTGGATCGCCGGAGTAACCGAGGGCTTCCCAATCCATGAGGCCGGGTTCGCCAGTGGTGGAGTGGCATGAATCACATTGCAAGGCTTTGTCTGATGTTTGGACCATGTGAGTAGTAGCCCAATACATATAGGTTTCAGTGAAGCCGTATTCTCCGCTGTATGCGAGGCCGGTGATCGGCTCGGCTAGTTTGAAGGCGCTGTCCCAATCGAAGGTTGTCCAGAAGCCATCTTTGCCTGAGGTGATGGGTTGAAGCAGGTAATTATTTTTTACATCATAGGGCTGTTTGGCAATATGTACTTTGAAGGGGAATATCTTTGCGTTGGGGTCTTCGATACTGCCGGCAGGTTTGTTGATGTAGGTAACGCCGCCTTTGCCTAGCGGGTCGCCGAGGATGTAGCGGTATTCGTTGTTGCCATTGAACCAAAGATAGGTGGGTTTGAAATTTTGTTCGTAGGTGAATTCACCTTTGATCTTGAGGTAGGTGAAGTGATCGTCTTCGCGGCCTTCCTGTCCGGCTTGTGACCAGTCCCATGTGGTTTTGGTGGGGTCTTCAAGAGCGATGGCGGGAATATGGCAGGTTTGGCAGGCTACTGAAGCAAGGTGTGTGTTGATGCGTTCGTCTTCATGTTTCTGGTCAACGTGGCATTGTTCACAGGAGACCTGTTCTTTTGGGTCGATGGTGTAGTTGTCTGCGATCATGCGGCCGAGGATCTGGTGGTCGGTAGTGACGTGGCAGTCTGTGCATTGCATGTTGAGTTCGCCGCCCATGTGTACATCGAGCGACTCGTCTGGGAAGTAGAGGCTTTCGTCAAGATCGCCGTGTTTGACGCCGTTTCCACCGCCGCCGTCGAAGTGGCATTTGCCGCAGTTTTCACGTGTGGTTGCACGTACGCTTTGCGCTGCTGCCAATAGGTTGATGCCCTCTGCGGGGTTGCCGAACGTGCCTTTGCCGTATGAGCCAGGGTCTGCATGGCAGGCGAGGCAGTCTACATTTTCGGGGTTGGCTTGCTGAACTTCCTTGCCTTCCTCCCATCCGTAGCCGGCATGGCAGGACATGCATTTATTTTCATTGCCCTGTGAGCCGATGCAGAAGTTGTTGATCTGGTTGATCTTGCCGATGGTGACATCATCATCGCGCCAGGGGACGTCGAAGGCTTTTGATTCCCATGTCCAATGCGTTGTTTTCATTAACTCTGTGGCTGCATTTTCATGGCACTCGAGGCAAGCGCGGGTAACGTCTTGTCCGGTTTTGAAGTCGCCTTGGACGATGTCTTTGTGGTCAACGTGCACGGCTTTGGTGGGAATGTGCGCCGCTGGGTCGTTTGCTTTTTGGGCGCGGGGTAGGTAGTAGAGGACGGGGACGAGGATCAGCAACAAGATGCCGAGCAGGCCTAAGGTCCAGGAAGGGAAGCGGTTCTTCATACAGTCTCCTGTGATACTTCATTTATCAGGCTTGCATGATATGCGAGTCTGTCGCGCATCGCGCTTCGCAAGAGGTCAAGCGCCTGAATGAGTCTTTGATCTGCTAGGGAATAGGTGATGACCGTGCCTGTGCGGACGGTATCCACCAGCCCGCGCTCGCGCAAGACTTTGAGATGCCGCGAGGTTGTTGGCTGGTTTAGCCCTAGTTCGTTTGCCAGTTCTGTTACGTTGCGTGGGCCGTCATTCAGGGCGTATAAAATGAGAAGACGGTTGGGGTCTGAGAGCGCCGCACAGAAATTGGCTTCTAGTTGGGTAATTTCTTGTTTTAGGGTGGGATTTACCATGTTTACCTGCTTATATGCGAATAAACGAATATTTACATGTCTATAATAATATTGTGATAGATTGTACAATAGTGGCTTGTGTCACATTAAGCTTTGTTTAATGTCATATATAATTCTTGGGGTTTTTCTGTCATTGCACCCCAACATCGTAAAGTCAGAATATCTTATTTGAACAAAATAGACCTGTTATTTATCGTGTTCAGTTGATAAATAACAGGTCTATGATTTCTACTCTTATTGAGATCGGGTTATGGGTTTGAAAGGTGGTGGCTTTGCAGGCTTCGATACCTTAGTTCTCTTTTCCGCATTGCCTGAATTGCTGCCACTGCTGCCATTGCTGCTGAAAGTGTGGTTAGCAGCGGAACATTCATTGCGATTGCTGCCGAACGGATCTCTGCTCCGTCACTGTGTGCGTGTTGGCCGAGCGGCGTGTTGAGAACCAGTTGTACTTTGCCGCTGCGAATCAAGTCAACGGTGTGCGGTGAGCCGTCTCCAAATTTGTTGATCGTTTCAACGGGCAGACCAACTTTGCGGAAAAATTCTGCGGAGCCGGGGGTGGCATATAAAGTAAACCCCATGCGGTACAGATCACGCGCCACTTTCAACCCGGCGCTTTTATCGTAGTCATTGACACTGATCAATGCTGCGCCTTCAAGAGGCAGCCCATAGCCTGCGGCAATTTGAGATTTTGCGAAGGCGTGACCAAAATGCGCTGCGTGCCCCATTACTTCGCCGGTGGAATGCATTTCAGGACCAAGCAAAGAACTTGATCCGGACAATTTCTTGAATGGCAAAACTGCTTCTTTGACAAAGAAACCATCTACGCGAGGTTCTTCCAAAATGCCAAGGCCTTCCAGGCTGTTGCCCGCCATTACTTGCGCCGCGGCATACGCGAGATTTAATCCCGTAGCTTTGCTGGCATATGGCACAGTCCGCGAGGCGCGCGGGTTGACTTCCAGCACACAAACCACTTCATCCTTCAAGGCAAACTGCACGTTCATGAGTCCGCGCACGCCGAGGGCGAGACCAAGCTGCTCGGTGTATTCGCGCATGATGTCAAGGTGATAGGCGCTGACTTTGAACGGAGGCAGGACACAAGCCGCGTCACCCGAATGGACACCTGCTTCTTCGATATGCTGCATGATCGCCCCGACGACGACTCGTTTGCCGTCTGCCAATGCATCGACATCGATCTCGAAGGCGTCTTCCATGAACTTGTCAATTAATATCGGTTGACCGGGAGCCGCCTCGATCGCCTTTTGAATGAATCCTGCCAAATGGGGTTCAGACTCCACTAAAGCCATTGCCCGCCCACCCAAAACAAAAGAGGGACGTACCAAAACGGGGTAGCCGATTCTTTCGGCGATGCCTCGCGCTTCTTCAATGGACCTTGCGATTCCGTTTTCAGGCTGGGGGATGTCCAACTCTTTGAGCAGCTTTGCAAATTCCTCGCGGTCTTCGGAGAGTTGAATCGCATGGGGTGATGTACCGAGGATTTTCACACCCGCCGCTTCCAACCCCGCCGCCAAATTGAGCGGAGTCTGCCCGCCAAATTGGACGATGACTCCGACGGGTTGTTCGATGTCGATGACGTTCAAAACATGTTCCAGAGTCAGCGGCTCGAAGTACAAACGGTCAGCAGTGTCGTAGTCTGTGGATACGGTTTCGGGGTTGCAGTTGTACATGATGGTTTCGTATCCCATCTTGGATAATGCAAACGCAGCCTGGCAACAGCAATAATCGAATTCGATTCCCTGACCAATTCGGTTTGGCCCGCCGCCCAAAATCAAAATCTTTTGCTTGTCGGTTGGGCGTGATTCATCTTCCATTTCGTAGGCGCTGTAAAGATATGGGGTCTGTGATTCGAATTCAGCGGCACAAGTATCTACCCGCTGAAAAGTTGGTACTATGCCAAGTTTCTTTCGAAGTTCTCGAACATTGGGTGAATGAAAGACGAAAGAAGAAAGAAGACGGGAGATATGCGAGTCGGCAAGACCGAGTTGTTTTGCGTAGCGCAACAAGGGTTTGAGTTCGCCTTCTGTTTTGCAATTCCTAATTTCTAATTCGCAATTCCTAATTTCCTGCATTTGAGCAAGAAACCACAGGTCATATCCTGTTGCTTTGGAAACCTCTTCGAGCGACATTCCTTGTTGAATAGCGCGATAGACGCGGAACAATCTATCGGCGGTGGGATGTTGCAGAGTGGCGAATGTTTCAGGGTCAGCGACCAGCTCTCGGGTAGGGCCAGAGGCGTCGAGTGCATCCACGCCAATTTCAAGGGATTGAATCGCTTTGTTCAAGGCTTCGGGGAAGGTGCGTCCCAAGGCCATTGATTCGCCCACGGATTTCATTTGCGGGCCGAGAGTCGAATCGACGCCTGGAAATTTCTCAAACGCCCAGCGCGGAATTTTGACCACAACATAATCGAGCGACGGCTCGAATGCGGCTTTGGTTTGGCCGGTGATGTCGTTGGTGATTTCGTCGAGGGTGTAGCCGACGGCGACGAGCGCGGCGAGTTTGGCGATGGGGAAGCCCGTAGCTTTGGATGCCAGCGCAGACGAACGACTCACACGCGGATTCATTTCGATGACAACGACACGCCCAGTTTTGGGATCGACGCCGAATTGAACATTCGAACCGCCTGTCTCAACTCCGACAGCGGAGAGGACGCGATGCGCGAGGTCACGCAGAATTTGATATTCGCGGTCGGTGAGGGTTTGCGCGGGCGCGACGGTGATGCTGTCGCCGGTGTGGACGCCCATTGGGTCGAGGTTTTCGATGGAACAGACCACGACAAAGTTATCGGCTTTGTCGCGCATGACTTCGAGTTCGTATTCCTTCCAACCGATGACGGACTCTTCGAGCCACGCCTGCCCGATGGGTGATTCTGAAATCGCTTTGCGAATCGCTTCGGGCAGTTCACTCGGCTCATAGACCCAACCTGCGCCGGTGCCGCCCATCGCAAACGAAGCGCGGACGAGAACCGGATAGCCCGTTTGCTTCACGAGTTCTTCGGCTTCTTCAAGCGAGTACGCCGCGCCGCCGCGTGGGACGGGGATATTATTTTTTTGCATGGTCTCACGGAAAAGCAGACGGTCTTCGGCGGCTTTGATGGCTTCGAGATTCGCGCCGATGAGTTGCACGCCGTATTTTTCGAGCACGCCGTTTTCGCTGAGCGCCAGCGCGAGATTTAATCCCGTCTGCCCGCCGACGGTGGGAAGCATGGCATCGGGTTTCTCTTGCGCGATGATGGCTTCCAACGATTCGGGTGTGAGCGGCTCGATGTAGGTTGCGTCCGCAATTTCTGGGTCGGTCATGATGGTGGCGGGATTGGAATTAACCAACACTACGCGGTAGCCTTCGGCTTTGAGGGCTTTGACCGCTTGCGTGCCGGAATAATCAAACTCTGCGGCTTGGCCGATGACGATGGCTCCAGAGCCGGGGACGAGAATGGTGTGAATGTCAGTGCGTTTCATAGGGAAAGGATGAAGGATGAATGCTGAAGGATTAAAAAAGAAGAAAGAGGAAAGAGGGTCATGATTTACCTTTTATCATTTGGAAAAATTCGCTAAAAATGTCATGCGCATCATGCGGACCCGGGGCAGACTCGGGGTGAAACTGAACGCTAAACACTGGTTTATTCTTCATGCGGATTCCTTCCAGCGAGTCATCGTTCAAACTTTTGTAGGTGATCTCCACTTCGTCTTTGTTCAAATCCCCTTCGGTGACGCAGTAGTTATGATTCTG
>CAZHOX010000045.1:17817-19826 GCA_964534345.1 uncultured Anaerolinea sp. | reverse complement strand
CTCATAACCCGAAGGTCGCAGGTTCAAGTCCTGCCCCCGCTACTAAACCGGACCATGAGTTTTCATGGTCCGGTTGTTTTAAGACAAATTATTTTGTAAATAAAACTTACTTAATTTAAAAGTTTACCAGACACAGTTTGGAGTGGTGCTAATCCCAGCCGATATTCCCACGCGTTTATACATGGTGACATTGGTGAATGGCTCACCAAGAATCCCATCATGAATAGCCCAGGAACGTTTGCGAATGCTATTCGCTGCTTCCGTTGTACGGAACGGAGATGAACCATCCAGGTGCACATACAAGTCACCGCCGGGTTGAAAGCCTTGGTGAATGCTGTTCATCAGGCGTTTGCCCATTTGATACGTGAAACCATACCGCTCAAAGATGACTGCGTTGTGATAATACAATGGCTCGACGAAGTACATGTCGTGACCAAGTTCTGTGACAAATTTTTCGAATGTTTCAACTGCCTGTCCCAGCAACCTCAAGCCGCGTCGTACTTGACCGGGTGCCAGACCGGCCTCAAGAGCATTTTTCTCCGCTTCAACATTTCTCTGCAACGTGCCAAATTTTGTTGGTGTGCCGTTTGGCATTTTGTCCACATCAAAACGGGGAGAGTCGGGATCGTTGAGAATATAAAGAAGAACGTGAATCTGCCCATTGAGTGTGTCTGTGAGATGGGCGTATAGAATTGGGTCAGGGAAATCTATTTTGTGAAATAAACGCATCTCCACATCGGTAGAGCCTGTTGCAAAACGGAATTGCAACAAGTTATAGCCAGATGCAGAAGAGAGCGGGGGAATGTTATATTTTTCAAGAAGTTGCACAGGAATATAGCGTGCATAGATCGCACGTTTTTCTGCCTCAGGGAGCAGGTTGATTCCGCCTATGGTCGATGGGGGCATGCTGATTCTTCTTTCCTCTTTCTTCTCTCCTGATGTGAAAAAAGGAAAGAAGAAAGAATGACCCGTTATCTTATTCGGGTTGCTCTTTCATTGTTGCGAGCTTCATCTCGTTTGGCGATGGTGGCGCGTTTGTCGTATGCCTTCTTGCCTTTAGCGAGGGCGATCTCGATCTTGGCGCGTCCGTCTTTTAAGTACACACGCAATGGAACAACCGTCATACCTTTGATGCGGACGTTGTTCCACAACTCGGTGATCTGCTTTTTGTGGAGGAGCAGGCGGCGTTTGCGTTTGGGGTCGTGGTTGAAGTGCGTTCCGGCCTGTTCATACGGAGCGATATGTGCTTCCACGAGCCAGGCTTCCTTGCCTTCTTGAACGTCCACATACGCTTCCTGAATGCTGATCTGCCCGGCGCGGATGGATTTGATCTCTGATCCCACGAGGGAAAGGCCTGCCTCGAATTTTTCCATAAGGAAGTATTCGAAGCTGGCTTTACGATTGAGTGCGATTACTTTGATATCTTCAGTCACGGGATGATTTTACCGCTGATTGCATAAATTACTAAACTGCTAAATTAAATACGAGTAAAAATCAAACTTTAGTTTGATTAATTTTGCGGCACGTTGTAGCATGAATTGGGATTATCCCCATTTGAGCAAATAAACGCCAGCGACGATGCGAAGCACACCAAATAGGATGAGGGCTTGTGAAAGTCCTATCAAGTCTGCTGAGAGGGGGCCGATGATGGAGCTGACGAGAACAGCTAAATTGAAGGCAATGGTGTACCACGCAAGGTGTGAGGGACGGTCGTCTGCTGGAATGTTTTCGAGCATGTAATTGGCATATGCGCCGTTGACCATGGCAAATAAAAAGCCGCCGAGGAAGGAGAGCACATAGAATTGCCAGACACTGGTTGCAAAGGCCAACATGATCGGGTAGGCGGCCATGCCTGCCACGCCCCAGCCCGTCACTTTTTTATGTCCATATTTTTGAACAACGCGCCCAAGTTGCGTGGACGCGATCAGGACTGTTAGATAGTAAAAAGCCGTCCCATTGCCGATATGACTGTCATTGAGCTTGAGGACATTTACATTGTAGAGCGGGTA
>CAZHOX010000045.1:0-17717 GCA_964534345.1 uncultured Anaerolinea sp. | reverse complement strand
TACCCCGCGCCAAACGAAGTGAACATGTAGGCTATGGCGAAGGTGACATTGCGCGTGCCTGCCACTCGCGCTCTGAATCGGTCTGGGACGGATTCGGCAAAGAGTGCGTTGAAGCCGACGCCGAGCGGCGTAAGCGGGATTGCCATAAAGAACGTAATAATGATGAGCGCCCAGATCTGGCCTTGATCTGTGAATAGCCAGGGGAGTGGAATAAACAATAGATAGCCAATGCGGAAGAGTACCGATGACCAAAAGACTGCGCGGCCTGTGTGCCGTTTGCTGATCCAATGTCCTGCGGGGATGGCAAGGAAGAGGTTGACGACAGCAGACATGGCCGTGAGCAGACCGATCTGTAAGCCGCTTGCACCGAGGCGTGTGGCGTAGACGTTGAGGAAGTTTACAGCGGTACCGCTGAGTACGCCGAACCAGGCAATATCGAGATATAGATTTGAGAAGTTGGAACGATATTTTTGTGGGATGTCTGATTGTTGAAATATATTGAAACGCATAAGGTGATTATAACAATATCCACTTGTGGGGAGTTTGTTAGTCTGGATGATAAATGCGGGCAGTGTTTTGTTTGTGAGTATCTTTTATAATTGTTTCATGTTCAATCTCAAACAACACTTTTTGCTTGACCCTTCCGTTACCTTTCTTAATCATGGTTCTTTTGGCGCAACGCCAAAACCTGTATTCAAGGAATATCAGCGTTGGCAGCGTGAACTTGAAAATCAGCCTGTTGAATTTTTAGGCAGGCGGCACAACGCCCTCATGAGTGCTTCGCGTGAGGCACTTTCAAAATTTCTTGGAACAAGCATGGGGAATATAATTTATGCCCAGAATGTGACAATTGCTCTTAATATCGTTGCACGTTCATTGGAATTAGGCGTGGGTGATGAGGTACTTTCCACGGATCACGAATATGGTGCAATGGACCGAACCTGGCGTTTTCTTTCAAAAGAACGCGGTTTTGCATATATCAACCAGCCAGTGGAATTAACTTCAAAAGGTGATTTTGTTAAATCTTTTTGGATGGGGGTCACATCTCGGACGCGAGTGATATTTTTGAGTCACATTACCTCTCCAACTGCAACGATCTTTCCGGTGGAGGAGATCATTCAACGAGCGCGTGAAAAAAACATTATTACAATTGTCGATGGTGCGCATGTGGCGGGGCAATTGCCTTTGCATCTTGACTCTCTTGGCGCGGATTTTTACGGTGGAAATTTGCATAAATGGCTTTGTGCTCCAAAAGGCGCTGGTTTCTTGTATGCGCGGCCTGAGGTGCAGCATTTGCTCAAGCCTTTGGTCGTTTCGTGGGGATATGAATCTGAAACGCCGAGCGGTTCGACTTTTGTAGACCATCATGAGTGGTGGGGCACGCGGGATGTGGCTGCGTTCTTAACCGTCCCGATGGCGATTCAATTTCAACAGGAACATGACTGGGGTAAGGTTCGAGGCGCATGCCATCAACTAGCTGTGGAGACTTGGCAGCGCATCAACGATTTAACAAGACTTGCTCCGCTTCATCGCTCCGCTGAAAATTGGTTCGCCCAAATGATAGTTTCCCCGCTTCCGGCTGATACTGACATCGTTGAGATGAAGAGGCGGCTTTATGATGAATATCGAATCGAGATTCCGTTGATCGACTGGCGTGGGAACAAATTAATTCGTCTATCCGTCCAAGGGTACAATTCAAAACGTGAAATGGATAAATTGCTTGTTGCATTGCGTCAATTATTGGTTTGATGTTTTGAGCAGCGAAAGGCAGTAGTTTTTTTATCGTATCTATTTTCAAGTATGATAATAGTATCGGAGGCTATACATGAAACTGAATTTCAAAATGTTTTTAGCTCTTTTATTGGTAGCGATGATTGTAGTATCTTGTGGCGGAACGGAAGAACCTGTGGCGGCAGACGTGGACACACTAGTCACTGCTGGGGTTGGGACGATGGTTGCATCCTTTTTTGAGACACAAACTGCTGCTGTTCCACCCGCGACCATTACACCTGTTCCAACATTAACACCATTACCCACGTTCACACTTTATCCAACAAGCACGCCGCTGCCTTTGCCGTCTGCGACCATTGTTTTTTATACGGCAACCTATGGCGTTCTTCCAACTTCCAGTCTTCCTACGGTTACAGGGACATTGCCAACAGCCACTGTTAATTCATCCTCTCTTGCAAATGGCTGTAATAACCTGGCTTTTATTCGCGACGTGAATCTTCCTGCGGGAACTGTTGTTGGGAAGGAAGAGGAGATTACCAAAACTTGGAAAGTACAAAATACAGGCACTTGTGAATGGAAATTTCAATACAGGCTGGCTTTTCTTTCCGGGGATGATTTGAGAGCGTCTGGTGACTATATTCGTAAGACGGTGGCAGTGTGGGATTGGTCTGAAGTCTCGATCAGTTTTACTTCACCCAGAAAGCCTGGCACCTATACGAGTTACTGGCGAATGGTGGACGGCGATGGAAAAATGTTCGGTACCACGCTGGTTGTTTCTTTTGTTGTTCAATAAGATGTGCTCACTTTTGGGCGGCAAGTCGTTTTAAAATATGAAGAGACCCATTAAATATTTGGTATTGTCTGTCTTGTTTTTGCTGGCATTTTTCAATATTTCAACTACAAAAGAAGTTGCAGCCCGCCCGCAGAAACAGATCACAGCAGCAGGACAATTGATCGATGCAGTCAACAGCTTGCGGCTATCGTATGGACTGCCCGCGTTGACTATGCATCCAATTCTGATGCAGTCGGCTCAATCACAGACAGATTATATGGCTGCAACCGGACAGACCACACACTCCCGTCCGGGGGGAACCACGTATACGCAGCAATTGCTTGCATTGGGATTTCCGCTTGCGGGTGACCTTTCCCTTGGCGGGTTTCGCGCAGAGAATATTTTAAACACGGGCGATCCACTTGTGTGGGATGGTGTTCCACCTGGCTGGCAGGATGCCGACCACATGAACACCATGCTTTCCCAGAATTTCACTCACATTGGCGCGGGGGTGTCACAAGGTTCTGGTGGTTATTTTTATGCTGTGGATACAGCCGCCGCAACCAGCAATGGACAGATGCAGGAAAGCGCCTCATCTGTTGTTGGCAGTTCAGATGGGGCAGCGGGAGTCAGTCAATACATGGTGGCGGTGGTGAAAAGCACCGCTCTCCCCAATGGAGATGTAATTCATGCTGTGCAATATGGGCAGACGCTCTGGAGCATTGCCATTGAATACGGGACTACCATCAAGAATATTCAGGCGTTGAACAACCTCGGTGAAGACTTGGTCGTATATCAAGGGCAGGCCTTGTTGGTTCAAAAGGCTGCCACACAACCCGCGCCTGAACTTCCCACGGCTACCATTCCTCCGCCCGCAACGCAAACTGCCATTTTTGCCACACCAACTTTGGCAGTTGCTTCTCCAACCGTCTTTTCTTTCACTCCAACTCTGGAAGTTCAGGTGGAAGAAGCAGCAGATTCAAAACCATCTTCATCTCAAACTTTGGTTGCTGTTTTGATCGTTGCAGCGATCGTGGGGGCTGGTGTGGCTGTCTGGCTGATCCGCGACCCGGATTGATTTTTTGAAAGGTACAATTTTTTTCTTTCACCCTATCTAGCATTATGGCATTAAGAAAGGCATCATTTAATTATATGGAAATTACACTGGCATTAGGCGGGGGCGGCGCCAAGGGAAATTCACACATCGGCGTTTTGCGCCGTCTTGAAAAAGAAGGTTATAAAATTCGCTCTGTTGCAGGTACAAGTTACGGTGGTATTGTTGGCGTTTTGTATGCTGTTGGCTATTCTCCAGATGAAATTCAAGCTGCTTTTGAGGCAGTAGACCAGACCCGCTTGTATGGACGCGCCCCGCAGGATGGCCCATCTTTGCTTGGGATGGAAGGTGTTCGGAAACTGCTCGACCAAATGCTCGGGGATAAGACATTTGACGATGTACGCATTCCCTGTGCCGTAACCGCAGTGGATATTAATACTGGTGGCGAAGTTGTTTTATCCAGCGGAGTTTTGAAGGATGCTGTCCTTGCCACCATTGCGTTGCCTGGAATTTTCCCCGTTCAAAGAATCAACGGTTGGGATCTGGTAGATGGCGGTGTGCTCAACCCCGTGCCTGTTTCTGTAGCACGGATGCTATCTCCTGACCTTCCGGTAGTGGCCGTGGTATTGAACGACCCAATGGATAAACCCGTGCGGGCGTACACGATTCCCGTTCCAAGCATTCTTCCGCGTCCGCTTGCAGATCGCATCACACGTATATCGCTTGCACAGTCTTTGGATGTCTTTCTGAGGTCTGTGGATGTGAGCAGCCGAGCGCTTTCTTATTACCGACTCGAACTCGAAAAGCCCGAAGTCATCGTCCGCCCGGATGTGCATGACTTTGGCTTGCTGGATAAAGTTGTAGTTGCCGACCTTGCACAGTTGGGCGAGCAGGCGCTGGAAGAAGTTTTACCGCAGCTCAAGCGCGCCGTCTCCTGGCATGTGCGGCTGAGTAAAAGGATATTCGGAGTAAATTAATGAAGCGTGATCTCCGCAAATATATGAAAGACACGAACACGCGCATTTTGATCGGCGCGTTCTTTATGCTGTTCGTCATTGGCATCGGACTCATCTGGGCTATTTATGGCGGCGGCGCAGCGGTTACGGCTTTTCTTTGCCTGCTTGGCGCAGCCGTGCCCATTGGACTCATCTTTCTCTCCCTGTTCGGATTGGATTGGATCGTAAAACGTGCAAACCGCGATTAACTCAGACATCATCTCTTTCAATGATTGGACATTGCGCGTTCGGCCATCTTCGAGCGAGAACCCACGCCTGCTGGTTATGATTCACGGCTGGACGGGTGACGAAAATTCCATGTGGGTTTTCACGCGTGGATTTCCATCCGATTATTGGATCGTTGCCCCGCGAGCTCCTCATGCTGCGGAATCAAAGGGATTTTCCTGGCGCCCGCCTCATGCTTCGACTTTTGGCAGGCCCAGCCTCGAAACGCTTTTACCCTCCGCTGAGGGTTTGATCCACCTCATAGACGAGTACGCAGCTTCCGTTAAGTTGGAGGCGCGGCAATTTGATTTAATTGGATTCAGTCAGGGCGGGGCAATGGTCAATGTGGTGGGGTTGTTATATCCAGAGCGTGTTCGCAAGATGGGTGTGCTGGCAGGGTTTCTTCCCTCTGGATTGGAAGATGTGATCGAAAAGAAGCCGCTCGCTGGAAAAAATGTTTTTGTGGCGCATGGCACGCAGGACGAAATGGTTCCAGTAGATCGCGCTCGCGCTTCGATGCAGGAGTTGGAGCGTGCGGGTGCGCAGATCACTTATTGTGAGGATGATGTGGCACATAAGTTGAGTTCAAATTGTCTGCGTGCATTGGAAAGTTATCTGGCAGGTTGAAATTAATCTTGTTCTCACAAGCCCGTTGACGCTCTTTTTGTTTGCAGGTATGCTTGTCGGACAATTCATTATTTTTGTAAAGGTGATGTATGAAAAGACCGGTTTCACGACGTGATTTTATGAAATTAGCGGGTGTTGGCTTGGGCGCAATGGCATTCAGGCCTTATTACATTCCCGAACTTGAACCCTTATATTTGCCCAAACGATTACCTCAATTCCCAACCAGTGAAATTATTGGCCGTGTTACAGAAAATAATATTCCACTGCGCAGCCGCCCTACTGATGATGCTAATTTAAGCAGCTCTCTTAGCACATTGAATGCAGATACTCTTGTGGAGTGGGGGCGTGAGGTGGTCGGGAATGTGGTTAGCGCTTCCAATCAGCGCTATGTGGAAACACCACAGGGATATGTATATGGCTCCGTGCTTCAGCCAACTCGCAACCTCCCCAATACCCCAATTACAGAAATGCCCGCCGGGCAAACAGGTTTTTGGGCGGAAGTGACAGTCCCATATATTGACCTGACCCTGGAAGGCATTGTTGCTTCCCCCTGGCTTCAAAGCAATATTGAATACAACTTTCCGCCGCGCCTGTATTACGGGCAAGTGGTTTGGATTGACCAGATCCGCCAGAATAATGGCTTTGTAGAATATCGCTGGAATGAAGATGGTGTTGGCCACGGATACGGATATGGCGGCTACGGCGAGCTTTTCTGGTTGGATGGCGCGGGTGTTAAGATTCTCACAGATGCGGAAATATCTCCGATCAGCCCGGATTTCAACCCTGACGAAAAGACAATTTCTGTAGACCTGGATTATCAGATACTTTCCTGTTTTGAAGGCAAGAACGAAGTTTTCTTTTGCCGCATTTCCAGCGGACGAAAGTTCGGCGCTGATGGCTTGGTAACAGATGAATACGCCACCCCCGCTGGAAGTTTAATTACCCATTGGAAGATCGTTTCCAAAAATATGACCGCAGGTTCTGCACAGTCGGGCTATTCCACCCCTGCAGTGCCGTGGAATACATTCATCAGCGGCGAAGGCATTGCCATTCATGGTGCATTTTGGCATAACGCTTTTGGTGAAAAACGCTCGCACGGCTGCATCAATGTCACGCCGGAACATGCCAAGTGGATCTTCCGCTGGACAACTCCATTCGTTTCTCTGGCTCAAAGTGAAATGCGTATGTCTCTTCCTGATCACGGTACGATCGTGCAATCCACAGAGAGAACATTCTAAAGACCTCGAGGTTTTAAAAATTTATGGAAATTTCCCAAATTAGTGTTTGGCTTGCTTTTCTGGCAGGGTTGGCTTCTTTCCTTTCCCCCTGCGTGTTTTCGCTTGTCCCTGCTTATGTAGGCTACCTTGGCGGGCGTGCCGCAGGCTCTGGCGGTCAGACCAACCGCTGGTTGACTTTCAGTCACGGTGTTGCTTTTGTTCTTGGCTTCAGTGTGGTTTTCGTTCTGCTTGGTGTGGCTGCTTCTTTTGCGGGCGGTCTGCTATATGACCTGCGCTACTGGCTGGCAAAGATCGGTGGTATTGTGGTCATTGTGTTCGGTTTGCACATGATCGGCGTGTTCCACATTCCATTCCTTGCTTATGACACACGTGTACAAGAAGCTCCAGACCCGAAGATGGGATATCTCTCTTCCGCGTTGATGGGTGTGTTCTTCTCGGCGGGCTGGTCTCCATGTGTGGGGCCTGTCCTTGGTGCGATCCTCACGCTGGCAATCAATGGCGGATCGGTCTCCCTTGGCGCGACCTTGCTTACATTCTATTCGGCTGGTCTTGCCATTCCATTTTTGCTGGCAGCCTTGGGAATTGGTTGGGTCTCCACCATTTTGCGAAAATATAATAAGGTCATGCGTTATGTTGAAATTGCCATGGGCGTGGTGCTTGTGATCGTTGGTGTTATGCTCTTCACAGGCTTGTTTGAACTGATTGCCCAGCAGGGTCAATTCTTCTATTTCAATTTCGGGATTTAGCCCGTTTCAAAGAAAGATCGGATCGCGGAGAACACAGAGGCCACTGAGGAAACTCAGCGCATACTCTCTGTGTTCTCTGTGCTCTTAGTGGCGAGATTTCTCGCCCATTCTTATTTATAACAGGAACCTTCCATGCTCAATGTAACCCTCTACACCCGTAAAGATTGTCACCTCTGTGAAGAGGTCAAAGCTGATCTGGCAGAGCTTCAATCCAAATATCCGCACCGGCTTGTTGAAGTGGATATTGACTCCGATTTTGCGCTGGTGGCAAAGTATGGTCAGACCATCCCCGTTGTGGAGGCGGGACCGTTCACTTTGCAGGCTCCCATTACCCGCCAAAAATTACAGATGACCATCGGCGCGGCCTTTGACAGAAAGAATCAGCTTGAGCAATTGGAAGACCCCGAATATAAAATGCGCGTCAAAAAAGGACAAAGTGTGACCACTGGTGACCGTGTCTCGTATTGGATTGCTAGACGCTACCTGCTTATTCTGAATTTATTCATGCTTTTTTATGTGGGGCTCCCCTTCCTCGCGCCGACCTTGATGAAGCTCAATATTGAATTACCCGCGCAGGTCATTTACCGAATCTACAAGCCGTTCTGCCATCAGTTCGGGTTTCGCTCCTTCTTCTTGTATGGAGAACAATCCTTTTATCCGTTGGCAGAGGCAGGCATTAGCGGCGTAAAAACCTTTGAAGAAGTAAGCGGAATTGCAAATCTGAGCGACCCTTATAGCTTTACCCGCTTCGACGCCCGCAACTACATTGGCAATGATACGGTCGGCTACAAGGTGGCTTTGTGTGAACGCGACTCAGCTATTTACCTCGCCATTCTTCTGTTCGGTATCGTCTTCGGCCTCACGGGTCGCCGCATCAAGTCTGTCCATTGGCTGTTGTGGCTGCTCATCGGCATTGGCCCCATTGGCTTGGATGGCTTCTCGCAATTGTTCAGCCAGTTCGATTGGCCGTGGCTGGCATCCATTATTCCGTACCGCGAAAGCACACCCTTGCTGCGCGCATTGACCGGCGCTTTCTTTGGGTTGATGACCGCCTGGTTTGCGTATCCAAACATCGAAGAGTCGATGAGCGAGACGCGCCAGTATTACGCCAAAAAATTTGCTGTTCATCAGGCTTCTGAATAATGCCATTCCATGAACATGGCGGTTTACGCTATTACAGCTTTGATATTTTTTCAAATTCCGTAACGCAGGCTGTGTTTACCCGCCGCGGCGGGGTAAGCCCTGCTCCCTGGCATTCTCTTAATTTAGGTGGATCAGTGGGGGATGACCCTGCTCACGTAGCTGCGAATCGCGTTCACATATTTGATGCGCTTGGCCGCGACCGCGCCTCCATCCACGACGTGTGGCTGGTTCACGGCACAGACATTGTCTACGCTGATGCACCTCGCTCTCTCGAAACCCATCCCGAACGCGCTGACATCATTCTGACGGACAATCCCGAAGTCTCGCTTTTCATGCGCTTCGCGGATTGCGTCCCCTTACTTTTCCACGACCCTAAAAAGCATGTCATTGGAATCTCTCATGCAGGTTGGATGGGAACAGTGAAAGGTGTTGCAGGGGTAACTGTTGAAGCCATGCAAACTCGTTACGGCTGTAACCCCAAAGATATTGTTGCAGGTGTTGGCCCATCCATTGGCGTGGATCATTACGAAGTTGGGGAGGATGTCGTTTCCCAATTCCGTGAGAAATATGGCAAGGATGCGGAGCGCGTCATCCAAACCAGAGATGGCAAAACATATCTCGACTTGTGGATAGCCAACTTGATTCAATTACAAAACGCAGGCGTAGAGCAGGTACAGGTCTCTGGCGTATGCACCGCCTGTCATTTGGATGATTGGTTTTCGCACCGCGCGGAAAAAGGGAAGACAGGGCGCTTTGGGGTGTTGATGGCGCTGGCGTAGATTCTGGCGGGCGTCAGTGTGGCGAATGATTGGGTTGTTTGAGCAGCTTCGGGTTAGGAAAGAAGCGCGGTGTATTAAATCATGTGACAAGCGGTAAAATAAATCCATGAGCGAATTAGTCGAAGCCATTCGAGAAAAATATCTAGCGACGCTGGATAAAATTGCTGCTGCTGCCAAAAGATCGGGGCGTGATCCTGAATCTGTGAAATTGGTGGTGGTGACGAAATCACAACCTGTGGAAATTGTGCAGGCGGCTATTGAGGCGGGGGCGAAAATTTTGGGAGAGAATTATCCCGAAGAAGGTGCTATGAAAATTCAATCTCTGCATGAATTTTCTGCGGTAGAATGGCACATGATCGGGCATGTGCAGAGCCGCAAATCGCAGCTTGTGGCTGGGAACTTTAACTTTTTACACTCGCTGGATAGTTTGAAACTTGCCAAAAAACTGGATCGGTTTTGCGTTGAGGCGGGACGAAATTTGCGGGTCTTGCTGGAGTTCAATGTTGGAGGTGAAGATAGCAAAGGCGGCTGGCCTGCATGGGATGAAACGCGCTGGCAGGAGTTATCTGCTGATCTGAGTGAAGTTTTTGCCCTGCCCAATTTGACGGTGCGTGGATTAATGGCAATGCCCCCACTTGGTGAAACTGCGGAGTTCTCACGCCAGTATTTTCAAAAAGTAAAACGCTTGCAGGAATATCTTTCGACGCAATTTCCACTGGTGGATTTTTCTGAGCTTTCGATGGGCACGAGCATGGATTACGAAGTAGCTGTGGAAGAAGGCGCCACCTTTGTGCGGGTAGGGACGGCAATTGTTGGCGCAAGAAAATATAAAACGGAGACGGAATGAATTTTGATTTGTTTGCTTTGGTTATTTCATCGGTTGCGCGATTGTTCGTTTATGTTGTGATCGCATCGTCCCTGCTTTCTTTTGTTTTGCCGCCGTATCATCCAGTGCGTGAAGCGTTGGACCGTATTGTCAATCCGTTCTTGAACCCGATCCGTAATTTGATGCCGCAAAATGGCATGCTTGATTTCAGCCCATTGATCTTAATACTTGCAGTTGAGTTCTTGTCGCGATTTTTGATCTCCATACTTCTTTCACTATAACGAGGTGAGCTATGACCAGAAATTTTAATCTTCATAATGGGAAACGCGGGTCTGCATTGGCCGTCCGCGTGACTCCGCGAGCAAGCCGCAGCCAGATCGTTGGCATGTTGGAAGATGGGACCATCAAGGTGCATCTGGCTTCTGACGCTGCAGAAGATCAGATCAATGTTGAATTGGTGGCGTACCTTGCTGAGGTGCTTGGTGTGCCAAAATCTCGCGTGGAGATCGTGGCTGGCGAGAACGGCAGAGATAAGCTGATCTCTGTGCTGGATATGGATGTGGATACGGCTCACCAACGCGTTGTGGCGCACATGGATTAAGCTGTTTGAAATTATAAAAATGGATGAATGACCCGCAAGAGTCCTTCATCCATTTTTTGATTTAATTAACGCCGGTAATAGATCAGAAATTTATTCGAAAAACAACCACAGATGAACACAGGTCAACACAGATTTGGAAAAGTTTCTTGTTAGCAGCCATGCTTCATTCCTTTTCATGGAGTCGGTTATTCTGCTGCTCCGTACAACCGCCTGTAGACAATATGTATCTCATAAATGTTGCGGATGTAGTTACGCGTCTCTTCAAAGCGCACGGATTCTAGAAAGAGGTCGGGGTCATCGCCAGCGAGGCTTTTCCATTCCAACGAGTTGCCTGGGCCGCCATTGTAGGCGGCAAGCGCAGCGTATAGATCCCCATTGAACAGCCTGAGGTTATTTGCAAGGTAATGCGTGCCAAACATGACACTGATCGATGGGCGATAGAGGTCCTTGTCTGTGTAGTTGGGCGGCTTGCCAAGTTCAGAAGCTAGTTGTGCTCCGGTGGCGGGGATGATCTGCATCAACCCATGTGCGCCTGCGCTGGAACTGACAAATCCCTCGAAGAGACTTTCCTGACGTATCACACTAAAGGTGAAGAGAGGGTCAAACCCATTTTTTTGTGATTCAGGAAGGATGATGTCTGAATAATACAATCCATATCGAATGCGGCTGAAATAGGGCGGCGCCATCATCGATTCGGTGTGTTCATCCAAGCCGGCCAATGTAAGCACCTGACGAGCTGCAAAAATAGCAGAGCGGTACAAACCTAGGTCAACCAGATAATTTGCAAGGCGGTAACTGTTTACGGCATCTTGTGTGGTTTCCAAATCAGTGCGCAGATTTTCAAATTCAAGCCGCGCTTCTTCGTATAACCCCAAATCCCAATATTCTTTGCCGCGGATCACACGGACATCTGAACTAAGTGAACCTAACCCCGTCAGATCGGTTTCGGGGGCGAGGTTGAAGGTTAAGCGAATCCATGCATCGGCGTCCCTTCGTTCGGATGCGAGGTCAGGCGTGAGGTTGACCGAAGATGCTGGGGCAAAAGGAGTGCGTTCTATGAGCAGGTCACGGGCACGTTCACTATAGTAGCCGCCTGAGTCGAGGTTTTGTCCCACACGCCATGCATCCAATGCCGCTGTATTATTGCCTAATTTTTGTTTTGTTTTCCCAAGCCATAAATACGCACGCGCTTGCCCAGCAGTGCTGGATTGAGAAAGTACACGGCTACGCTCGAAGGCGTCCAAAGCTTGTGGAAAATTTCCCTGCCGATAATAAATAACACCCATCAGGAATGCAGCATCAGGCGCTTGTGAAGAGCCAGGAGATTCATTGATCACACGCGCCCAGGTTTCTACTGCTTTATCGTATTGGGCATCACGCTCATAGATGCGCGCTGCACTCATTAAGTATTCTGTGGTGAGGGTTGTGTTTGGAACCGCAGTTGCAAAATCTAAAAGCGTTTGTGCGGCTGTTGAATAATCTCCCTTTTGCGACCATTCTATGAAAGCCTTTTCGCCCCAGGCATCTCCCCAATTTGGGTGAGATTGATAACCCGCAATGAATGTTGCATAATCTTGAATGGCTTCATCGTTGAAGCTCAAATTGCGCCTTGCTTGTGCGCGGTAATAGTAGGCTGTTCCATCGTTATCTACAGGGTTTGATTCAAGATACCTGTCAAATGCCGCGATGGCAACCACATATTGCCCCGCAAAGAAATCCACCAGACCTCGATCCAATTCGCTGACGGTTCCGCCTGCATCCAAAAGCGCGACGAGGCTGAGATAGGCATAATAAGAAAGTGGATAATTTTCCACAGCGAGGCGGAATTTTTCAGCCGCCGCATCATTCTTTCCCTGAAGCTGATACACCAACCCAGACTCATACGCCGCCTGAGCCTTGACGTAATCATTTGGCGCGCGTGCGGTGATGCCGTCATACAAACCCAATGCGGCATCATAATTTCCCATTTGCGTGTTCGTAGAGGCAACCTTTAAGTCTAGCTCAATCCCATCTCCTAGAGACGGCGCTTGAATAGCCGCCGTATATGCGGACAACGCTTCTGTGTAGTTGTTGGCGCTGTAGAGCGCATCACCTCGTAATTCCTGCACATACGAATCCAGATAGCCTGGGCGCAGCACAAGGTAGGTCTGCCACGAATCAGCAGCGGATGGGTAATTCTCTAAACGATAATAAACGAAGCCTTGCAGAAAATACGCCTGCGCAAAATAGGGCGAATCTGGATATTCGGCGATCAGAGTTTGCAGGGCGGTGAGGGTTTCGTTGTATCTTTCACTCTCGTAATAAATGCGTGCTTCACCCCATTTGGCAGATGCGCGTAGTAAAGGATCTGGCGAATCTTGCAACACGATCTGGTAATCTGCAAGTGCACTTTCGTAGTCACCATTAAAGAGAGCCTTGTCACCTACGCTGACGCGGGCGGTGATGGGCGGGGTGGGTGTGATGGTTGGGGTAAATGTCGCTTCGGGAGTGGGGGAGACGCTAGGGGTCAGAGTCCAGCCTGGGGGGATGGTGGGAATGTCTGGGAGTATGGAACAGCCTGCAATGGAAAGAGCAAGCCACAGTTTAAGAATGAGGCGGGTGGTCTTCATTCCATTTTTATACTGGCAAACTACACGAGCGTCAAGCAAGGTTGTATTCGAGTTGTGTGTGTTTTATAATCAAATCCGCACGTTATTCAAAATAAAGAAGAGGAAAAAATGAATATACAGCATAAGATCAATCGTCTGGCGGCCTTGTTATTGGCTGCCATTATGTTGTTGAGCACAGTGGGGTGTGCATCGGGCGGGGGAGATGCTTCCGCAGAGCTTGTAACTTCCACGGGATTTGTGTGCCCTGAACCAACCCCACGTGTAGAGTTTGAAAGCAAGGAGATCAACATTTTCACGTGGACAGAGTACGTGCCTGCTGACATCATTGATTGCTTCGGCCTTGTTTATGGCGTGGATGTGAATGTGGATTATTTTTCATCCAACGAAGAGCTGTACACAAAAGTTTCATTTGGTGAGAGCGTAAATCCGTATGATGTGATTCACCCCAGCGATTACATGATCGGTGTTTTGATCCGAGAGGGATTGTTGCAGGAATTGGACGCAAGCAAACTGCCAAATAGCAAGAATCTTGATGCAGGTTTGATCGCTGCATACGGTGATGCTGTGAAGTATGTTGTTCCCTACCAGATGGGCACACAGGCTATTGTGTACAACAGTGAGACCGTAGAAACCCCGCCGACCTCTTGGGAAGATTTGTGGAGCAGCGAATATGAAGGCCGCATTGTTTCTGTAGATGATAACCGCGTAGTGATTGGTGCGGCGCTGCTTACACTTGGTTACGATGTCAACACAACTGACGAAGCGCAGTTGGAAGAAGCCAAACAAAAGCTGCTTGAGCTAATGCCGAATATCCGCGTGTTCGATAGCGACAGCCCGAAGAATCCATTGTTGGCTGGTGATGTAGACCTTGGCATTGTCTGGAACGGCGAAGCATTTTTGGCACAGCAGGAAAACCCTGCCTTTAAGTATGTATTCCCATCCGAAGGCTCCATTATCTTCTACGATGGCATGGCAATTCCTACAAATGCGCCTCATCCTGATATTGCCTATGCCTGGTTCAATTACATGCTGCAGGGTGATCTCTCTTGGCTAACGCTGGTGGATTATCCGTACACCAGCCCCAATGCAGCGGCATTGGAATATGCCAAAGCCAATCAGATCGAAGTGTACGATGCTTACATGGCTTCCACTGTGACGAATACCCCGGCAGAGGAATTCAAAAAGGGGCATGAAGTAAAAGACCTCGGCGCGGCGCTTTCCCTCTATGATGAAATTTGGACTGAGATAAAACAGTAAAACAAAATGTAGTAACGACTTTAGCCTAACGACTAAAGTCGTTACTACAGAATTAAAATGATTGGAATTTATGTTAAATTTTTTAACTACAAACAACGAAACTGAACTGCGCCACGCCATCATTGAATGCGGGCGCATTGCCTACGAACGACATTTGATGACATCCAACGACGGAAATATTTCTGTGCGCATGGAAAATGGAAATGTGCTCATCACGCCTTCTGGTCTTTCCAAAGGACGAATGAATCTAGACGATTTGCTCATCGTTGATCTGGACGGCAATATCATCTCCTCCCGTCCAGACCGCAAGCCGTCTTCTGAAACGCCGATGCATCTTGAAGTGTACAAAGCACGGGAAGATATTCGCGCAGTGGTTCATGCTCATCCGATTTTTGCAACCACGCTCACCGTAGCAGGTGTAGACTTCCCTTTGGATGTGCTCCCTGAAGTGTTGCTCACGTTGAGCGGAGTGCCAACCACAGAATACGCCACGCCTGCTTCGCATGAAGACGCTGTTGTCATCCGTCCGTTTTTGAAAACGCACAACGCCATGCTGCTGCGCCAACACGGCAGCCTCACCTACGGCAAACATCTGGATGAAGCCCTCGTTCATTTGGAGCGCATCGAACATGTTGCTGAAGTCTATTGGCGCGCGAAGATGCTCGGTGAGGTGCGGCGCGTCCCTGCCGAGGCGCAGGCAAAACTTATTGCTATCCGCGAAACTTTTTTTAAGGGATAAATCATGCGAACTGTATTTTGGGAAAATAACGAATTGAAAATGATCGACCAGCGCATTCTGCCTGCGCACTTTGAAGTCCTCTCGTATCGTGGACATGTAGAAGTAGCTCACGCCATCACGGATATGGTCGTCCGTGGTGCGCCTGCCATTGGAGCAGCTGCCGCATTTGGTCTTGCCCTCGCTGGATATGAATCCGCCTCTTCCTCAAGCTCGGGCTTGGTTGCTGATCTACAGGCAGCTTCTGCCACTTTGAAAGCGGCACGTCCTACGGCAGTGAACCTTGCTTGGGCGGTAGATCGGCTCATGGGTGTTGTATCAGCTTCCAGCGCAGAGCGAAGCGCGGATGATCTTCGTCAACTGGTTTTGGATGAAGCGCAAAAACTCGCCGATGAAGATGTCGCGATCAACAAGCGCATGGCGGAACATGGCGCAGCGCTTATCCATGATGGTGATACGATCATCCATCACTGCAACACAGGCGCGCTCGCCACAGTAGATTGGGGAACTGCGTTGGGAGTGATTCGCACCGCGCATGAGCAGGGCAAAAAGATTCATGTCTTCGTGGATGAAACCCGTCCGCGCTTGCAGGGCGCACGCCTCACGGCTTGGGAATTGGAACAATACGGAATTCCTTACGAAATCATCAGCGACAACACAGCCGGATATTTCCTGAAGGCTGGCAAAGTGCAAAAGTGCTTTGTCGGTTCCGACCGAACCGCCGCGAATGGGGACGTTGCGAACAAGATCGGCACGTACATGCTGGCGCTTGCGGCTCATGATAACGGCGTGCCGTTTTACCCCGTTGTACCAACTTCCACAGTTGACCTGTCTCTTGCGCATGGTGATCTGATTCCCATCGAAGAACGCAACCCGCAGGAAGTGCTTGGCTTGGAATTTGAAGGCCAGCGAGTTGCACCGCAAAATGCAAAAGCCCGCAACATTGCGTTTGATGTGACCCCGAATAGGCTTGTTACTGGCATTGTGACCGAAAATGGTGTGGCATATCCGCCGTTTGAAGTGAGTTTGAAGAAATTGGTTCATGGCTAATCCTGAAAAAATTGCCAGTTCAAAAACTTTACATTCACAAAACCACGTGATAAACTTTTCACCGCTTGATTAACTATGGCGCACTCGCAAGAGTGCGCCATTTACTGCGACAAGGATTAAACATGGATATTTTGCTCACTGGTTCCGTTGCTTACGATTACTTGATGACCTTCCCCGGCCAATTCAAGGAACAAATTCTTCCCGAACGTTTGGCATCCATCAGCCTTTCTTTTTTGGTGGATTCAATGTCCAAACAACGCGGCGGCATTGCGCCGAACATTGCCTACACCATGGCGCTGCTCGGACAGAAGCCACGTGTGATGGCGACCGTTGGTGAAGACTTTGGCGATTATCGCGCCTGGCTCGATTCAAAAGGTGTGGATACTTCGCTGATGAAAGTCGTCCCCGGCGTTTTTACCGCCTCGTTCTTTGCTACAACGGATCATGATTCTGCTCAAATTGCCTCGTTCTACCCTGGAGCAATGGCCTACTCAGCAACCCAGTCTCTCAAAGAGTTGCCCGCCAAACCCGACCTTGTGATCGTTTCACCAAGCGCACCCGATGCGATGATGAAATTCCCTGCGGAATGCCGTGAATTGGGAATTAAGTATTTGTACGACCCCAGTCAGCAAGTGTTGCGCCTAGAAGGTTCAGAATTGGCCCGGGATATGGAAGGTGCATACTTCCTGTTCTGCAATGATTACGAATTCGGTTTGATCTCCAAGAAGACAGGTTGGAGCCTTGACCAAATTTTGGAACATGTGAAGGTGCTCGTCATCACACGCGGCAAAGACGGCGCTGACTTGTATTCAGATGGAAACTCGGTTCACATTCCTACTGTCCCTGAAGATGAGATCGTAGATCCTACAGGAGTAGGTGATGCCTTCCGTGGCGGCTTCCTGACAGGCTATTCCCACGGTTTTGACTGGAAATTATGCGGTGAGATCGGCTCGCTCTCTGCTGTGTATTGTCTCGAACAGCGCGGGACACAGAACCATTCCTACACCGCTGAAGATTTTGTAAAACGATTCCGCCAGCACTTTGACGATGGCGGTAAGCTGGATGTTTTTCTCAAGTAAAATAAGCAACCATTGATCGATATAAATAAAGGAGAAATAAATGAGTAATTATGATGTAAAAGATTTGGCACAAGCCGAAGGCGGCCGCCGCCGTATTGATTGGGCGGAACGCGAAATGCCCGTCCTTCGTTCCATTCGCGAGCGCTTTAAGAAAGAGAAGCCCCTCAAGGGAATGCGCCTTTCCTGCTGTTTGCACGTGACCACCGAAACTGCGAACCTGATGATCACCCTTCAGGAAGGCGGCGCGGA
>CAZHOX010000044.1:0-19873 GCA_964534345.1 uncultured Anaerolinea sp. | reverse complement strand
TGTTAAATAAAAACGCCGCAGGGCAGCCTGCGGCGTGTGAAAGTTGAAGTTGCTTTCAGCGTACAGGCGCGATTCCAGAAGGGAAAGCGTTGATGAAGCCACGCACACCGATGACCAATGGAGATTTGCCTGCACGAAATTCGTAGATCATGTTCGGGATTATACCTGATTTTCTTCGGTGATTAAATCTTGAATATGGTCAAGCACTTTGGGGTTGCGGATACCGCCATACAAAATTTTTGCGGCGATCTCTTTATCCAGCTTTTCAGCTTGGCCGAGATCGTTGACCAGCATGATTAATATTTTCTGGTCACATTTGTTGAGCAGGTCTGATGCGCTGGTCACATCTTCGGGCAGCCACATTTTGCGATTCCAGATGCGCTCGGTGGTGTCGGTATCAAACTCGAAACAGAAGGTGTGAAAGAGTTGATGCGAGGTGTCGAGCACAAGTTGTTGATCGATCTTTGGAGTTGCTTTTGCGAAGAAGGCTTCGGCGAATTCTTTCAACTGATTGAAGGTGAATTCAGGATGCGCTTTGACGATCTCGTAAATTTTATAAATGATGAGCGGACGATGCTCTGTGGGCATCATGCGAATCTTGTGACCTGCAAGAATGTTCAAGTAGCGTTCCAACTTCTTTTCAGGAGAGATCGGCGCAGCAGGTGTACTTTGCTTGGCAGGTTGAGAAGCGGTTTGCTTTGCCGCGGGCGGGGTGCTCTGTTTTGCTGCCTGCTGATTTTGTCCGCCATTGTTTGGATATGTCTTTTTGAATTTGCTCACGCCCTGCCATTTGTCGTAAAAGACAAATTTGTCGCAGGCATTGACGAGATAATCTGCGCTCGTGCCGCTGATGCCCATGCCGATGACAGTCTTGCCATGCGTGCGCAGACGGTGAACCAGCTCGGTGAAATCGCCATCGCCTGAAACAAGCAGAACATGCGTAAATGCGTTTTTCTCGTCGTAGAACAATTCGAGTGCGTCGATCACAATGCGAATATCGGCAGCGTTCTTGCCGCGTTTACTGTTGACGTGAACCAACTCCACGCCGAGGCTGAGCAATTGACGCTGCTTGCTGGCGGCTTCAGCCCAATCGGCATAGGCGCGGCGCAGCACCACGCGTCCCATTTGCCCTGCATATTGAAAAATACGCGCCCAATCTACATCGGCGCTTTTGCCAAAGGCTTCTTCTACACTGATCTCAATATTGTCGTAGTCTATAAAAACGGCTACCTGCGTATCCTGTCCCATTTGAAACTCCAAATTTTTTTTGAAATGCTAAACTTTTTGAAAAACTATCACCACCGAGGGCACAGAGTTTTTAGATTTTTCACCCTACGGGCATACTTCAGTGATAAATTAATTCTCATTTAGCCGCTCCCTGTTTGCGAAGTATAGCATAGGCACAAAAATCTGTGGCAAAATAAGGTTATGACCATCCAACTGACCACTCTCAGCCAGTCATCCCTGCAAGATTACAACGACTGTCCGCGCAGGTTCGAGCTGCGTTACCTTGAACAGTTGGCGTATCCAGCCATTGAAACCGAACCCGCGCTTGAAAACGAAAAGCACCAGCAGGAGGGGGAATATTTTCACCGCCTTGCGCAGCAGCATTTCGTTGGCATTCCAGCCGAGCAGGTTGCAAAATTTGCCAACACGGAGAATCTGCAACGGTGGTGGGATCACTTTATTAATGCCCCAGACCTCCGAGGTCTTAAAGACCTCGAAGGTCTGAAGACCGAAATTACACTTTCCGCGCCACTTGGAAAATTCCGTCTCGTCGCCAAGTATGACCTGATCGGATTCAATGGCGATAAAGTTTACATCTATGACTGGAAGACCTACCGCAAGCGGCCTAAGAATGAGCGGCTCGCCGTCCGCTGGCAAACGCGGGTGTATCGCGCATTGCTCGTGCAGGCGGGCGCGCATTTGAACGGCGGCAAACCCATCCAACCTGAGCAGATCGAAATGATCTATTGGTTTCCCGATTTTCCAAACGACCCCGCGCGATTTGCCTACAAGGCAGATCAATTCAAACGGGATTGGGATGCCCTCACCAACCTTGCGGATGAAATTACAAACGCCTCATCCTACCCGAAAACTGATGAAGTCTCGAAATGCAGTTACTGCCCCTATCGATCGTACTGCAATCGCGGAGTCCGCGCGGGAGATGCGCTGGAGGCAGAACTCGAAACCGAAGCAGAGGAATTGTTCGATATCAACTTTGAGCAAATCAGCGAGATAGAGTTTTAGCATTATCAAAGAGAGTCACAATTGAATGCGACTCTCTTTTTATTTAATTTCTGGATTTTATTGCCAGACAAGCGCACCTGATTTGTGATAGTTCGCGGCGAGCAATTCCATGTCCAAGACGTTGATAATGCCGTCGTTGTTCAGATCCGCTACGGCGGGGGAAGAGGCGTTGTAATTCATCCCAAGAGTTAAGGCATCGAATTGGTCGATCACGCCGTTGCCGTCAATATCACCGGCAGGCAGACTCACGAGAGGCATGACCGTGTTGAGACCATTCGTAAGTGTGGCAGAACCTTGCGCATTGAGATACCCCGGCGCCGAAGCAACGACTGTGTATGTGCCAGCAGGAGCGGTTAGGCTAAAGGTGCCATTCGCATTGGCAGTTGTTGTGGCGGCAAGTGTTGTATCCGGGTTGAACAAACGGATCGTCACGAGCTTGCCTGCAAAGACCTGCCCACTGATAACAGGAGCGGCAGGCGGTGTGGCTGTGAGCGCATTTCCAAAGATAGTCAGGGTATCTGGAATGTATAAAATATTTTCAAGCGTGCCGTCACCCTTTGAAACACGCGCCATGCAATTGATGCTTGTTTGACCCGATAGTAAGCCTCGCACATTGAACGTGAAAGCTGCGCCGCTTGTAATGGCTTTATTTCCATTGGTGCCTGCAATGGCAAGGATGAAACTTCCATTCTGTGGGCCATTAAGCGCAGATACTGGGTTGGGGCCAAAGAGACCTGCCACCGCAATATTGCTTACTTCGATCAAGCTGGAATCATAGGTACATGTAAACTCTGCGCTTCGGTAGCCTTCAACAGGCGTATTGATCAAACTCACTGTAACTAGGCCCGTCTCCCCTACAATGATGCCTTGTGGGTTGGCGTCCGTTAATACATAAGGTCCGGTTGGCAATGCTGTATTGGTTGAAACAGGAGTATTCGTTGATGGCACCGTTCCGGTTACAGTTGGGGTGAAGGTTACCGGAGTTTGTGTGATGGCAAGAGTCCCAGTGGCAGTAGGCGTATTGGATGCAACGGGCGTCTCCGTTGCCATGAGTGTGCCGGTCACCGTCGGCGTAAAAGTTGGCAATGGTGTTTCAGTAAGGTAAGGCGTCTCTGACACCAGCGGCGTTGCGGTTGGAGTGAACGTGCTGGGGGCTGTGGGGGTTTCTGTAAAGATGGAAGTACCGGTTGGGGTGGGTGTATCTCCACCTATTAATGTACTTGTTGGGGTTGGTGTCTCCGTGATAATAGGTATGGTTGTTGGAGATGGTGTTTCTGTAACAACAGGAGTATCTGTTACGGATGGTGGAGTGACAAAAATCGCCGTATTCGTTGCGGTCACAATGGGTGTATTTGTTATCTGTAGGGTTTCAGTAATAGTTGGAGTAGGCGAATTGACCGGCGTTCCTGTCGTTATTGGAGTCCCTGTAACCGTTGGGGAAGCTGTTATAGTTGGCGTGGGTGTTGATCCGCCTGTGCTATCTTTAGTCGCAATGATGTTATAAAACCCTGTCCCTAGATCAGATTGGATTTGAACGTAATACGTTCCGGGTAGTTGTGTGCTATTCAGTACACCGTTCGCGCGTGTAATTTCATTCCCATTTGAATCCAACAAAACGATCGCAGAAGTAAGTCCGGGAGAAATCGAGTTGACTGTGATATGGAAGTTTGTCTGCTCGGTTAATACCAAAGACCATCTTTCATGGCGGTATGGATCAATGGTGCCGGTATATAACGTATCCCAGCCAAGCGGACCGCGGTTTGCAATTTGAAGACCAGGAATATTCAAAATAGGTTCAAGCCTTTGTACTGTCAGACCGTTCTTCGTGAAAGTAGTTTTGTTTGTAAGAATATTAAAGTTGACATTCCAGCCGGCAAAGACTGTTTCCCGTACGCTGGGGCGCATTACAAAATGTAAGTGCGGGCCGGCAAATTCATTTCCGGCACATACCTGTCCGGTGGCGTTATTGTCGATAATACCTAACCGCTGGTTCCTGCTGACATTGCTGCCCAGGTTTACTTGAATATTGCCAAGATGCCAGTATTCCGTAGTCCAACCATTGCCGTGATTGATCTTGATATGGCAACTGGAGATTTCATACACCGTCCCTGCCGCCGCCGCAGTCACCCAGAAATTTGAAGTATCCATTCCGATCTGCATATTGACTTGAGGAGCAAAATCCACTGCGCCGCCCATTTTGTAATTGTGCGGGCTGGTTGAAGAACGCCTGCTGCCATTATCCAACCCATCAAATGAAACCCAAGCCAAGCCCTGTTCCCAGGGCAGCTGAAACATATCCACGGGCGGCGGAGCCACAAGCGCGCCTGCATGTACTGGGAAAAGAGAGGCGAACAACGCAAGCAATGCGATGATTGGAAAATATCTACTCTTCATCTTTGCTGTTCCTCAACTGAAAACTCGGTCATTAATAAAAATGGGCAAAATACAGCTTTCTTCCTTACTTTTTAGGGCTGCCCGACCCTTTGAGCTGCTTAATGAAAATAAAAACACCAATCAGCACAAGCACCCCGATCAGCGCCAGTACAGCAATCGTCCCTGCGGGCAGAGTTGACTTTGTCACGAGATCGGCGGGTCCCAGAGGCAGGGGCGTTCCCAAAAAAGGGAGGTCTTGCGATACCCCCTTTTCCTTGTCAACGGTGAGAGCGATATTTTTCTCGCCAACCATCACACTGGTAAGCGGAGCGGCAAATCCTGATTCATTGCGGACTGCAAGCGCCGCGGACTCAAGCGTGAGGTTGGTCTGACACTCCCCAAGGGTGATGAACCTCACCTCAGCCAATACGCCATTCGCTGTCTGTGGAGTGGTGCTGGCAAAGGAAGCATCCACAAGGCCGGTAGTTTGTGGCAATTGCAAACCATTCATACCGCTGATCGGGCTGGTGGCATGGACAGGCTGCAGGCAGGCAGGGTCATAGCGAACCTGAAATGTAAAACCTTGTATAGGTGTAGCTGAAACAGCGTTAACTGTAACGATCACTGTCTCACCGGTTTTGAAAGACGTTGTACTTGCTGTGATCCAGATCGTTTCTGGTGTTTGAGCGCCAACGCTAAAAACTGAAATAAATGTAAAAATAATAGCAAGAGCGAAAACTTTTATGAATTTCATGAGAGGCTCCAAAGGTAGGACGCACCATTTCTGGTGCGTCCTTTGCATTAATGTGAAATTACGGCCAAGCTAAAGAACCAGATTGGTTGTAGTTCGCAGCAAGAAGCTCAAGATCAAGAACGTTGATCACACCGTCATTGTTCAAATCTGCCGCAGAAGGGACGCCGGTGTTATAGCCCATTCCGATCGTCAGGGCGTCGAACTGGTCAATAACATCGTTATTATCGATGTCGCCAGCAAGCAGGCTAATGGTCGACAAGGTGGTCGTATTCCCACTGGTGATAACGGGAGCGCCCTGAGCATCAAGAAAACCTTCTGCTGAAGCAATGGCAGTATAGGTTCCGGGCGCAAGCGACAGGTTGAATGTACCATCTGGGTTGGCAGCAACAGTGCCAGCCAATGAGCTATCCGCGTTATAGACATTTACTGTCACCGGTTTGCTCGCATTGACATCACCGGCAAGAGTGCCCATTGGAATGGTAATTGTCAAACTGCCAGGAGTTGAAGCGATGGTTGTAAGCACCTGATCGCCCGCAGAGACACGAGCCGTACAAGTGACAGTAGCCTGTCCCTGCTGTAAAGCTTTCGCACTAAATGTGAAGGCAGGGCCGCTGGTAATTGCTTTATCGCCATTACTACCGGCGATCGCGACCAGGAAACTTCCATTCGCCGGACCGTTAACGATCATGACCGCATCAGTACCAAACAGATCGGCATCTGTAATTGCGCTTATTTCAAGGAAAGCAGGGTCATAGGTGCAGGTAAACTCTGCGCTGGTATATCCACTAGCAGGCACATTGCTTAAGTTGACACTGCCCACAGACGATTCGGCAATATTAACACTGGTTGGGGTAAACACAACTGAAACAGCCGGGTCGCCCACTGGAGCTTCTGTTTTTCGAATGGTCAGGTTGTAATTTCCGCCGCCTGTCTGAGGCTGGATCATCACAGAATAGATACCGGCAGGCTGAACGCTGCTTAGAGAACCAACTGTTGAAGAAATTTCATTTCCATTCACATCCAACAGGACAACCAAGGGAATGAGGTCGCCAGAAGTTGGTGTTGCAGTAATTGTGAAGTCATTTGATTCGGTGAATTCAAAGGGCCAGCGTTCATAACGGTTTACGTTTACGCTGCCGCTATAGGTTGCATCCCAATATGTAATGCTGCGAATAACGATTACAGCATTCAATGGGCTTGCAAGCTGGTCCTTCGCCTGTACCTGCGCACCTGTTCCAAACACACTGAACAACATGGCAAGCAACACAACGATTCGGAGTGAAAATTTGGTCTTCATCTACACAATCTCCTTGTTGATAATTTTTTTAACAATGCAAAAATTCAGTTCATCTCAATGCATATATGGTTTCCTGACACCTCCAACTGCATTTTGATCTTGCCCACCCGTCAATATAAAAAAACAGCAAAACTCAACTTCTTATGGGAAAAGAGATCAATTCACAAAGCTCGTTTGTGTGAAATTTGTAAAGAACATCTATTACATTCTATAATCTTGCTTCTACAAATTACGTTGCAGCACAGTTACTACGGCATTGCAATATGATTACCAAAACATTTAATAAAAAAAGATGCACCTGAAAAATTTCAGGTGCATCTTTTGGCCGGCTTTATTCAAATAAGAGACCTTTAGGTCGCGAAAATAGCTCCCTCAGGTGATGCAGAATTTTGAGATGACTTATAGTCTCAAAGGGCTAGCGGGAGATAAAAACGCCAAAATGGTTTGCCACAGGCCTTTCACGCCCTGGGATGTAATTATCAATCGGGGAATTCAGTATCACCGGATTTCCGAACTCGTCTTCCACTACCATCGTGGACGAGCCGCCGCCATCCAGAGCCATGGCGAAACGCGCACCTTGTTCTTTGAGTAATTCTGCAAGCTCTTGAAAGGTAGCGCCTTCGCTGTAAAAGGGCTGGCGGCCATCTACAACCACCAGATATAGCCAGCGGCCATTCCGGTTGACGCCAATCGCTGTACGTGGATGGATTGCTGAATTATCCAGACCTGGAACAATCTCGCCTCCCAATATCAACATACGGTCACCAGAAATAGCACTAAATATATTGCTAGGCCGCCTATTAAAAGTCAGGTCATTTCTTCGGCTGATATATAAAGTTGGTTCGGGGCGAATATCCTGCAAGCCATTGGCATAGATATTGCCCTGATAAGCTGTCAGGCCATTTGGCGTAACCGCCTCGCCGCTATGTGGATAGTAATCCATCGGGCTGCGTGACCACCATGGAAAAAATCCATCGCCATTGATGGCGATCTGCACGTCAAATTCTTTGAGAAATTCTGATGTGGTTCGGGCAGTGACCACTCCTCCATCCACTTCGCCAGGCGGGGTAACAAGGAATTGGATCCCTTTTGCATGGGTGTCTATCACCAATATATGCGCGATCATGGCATGAGGAAAATATCGAACAATGCGTCGATAGGTTACACCTTCAAAAATTTGCCTTTTCACAGGCACTGGCGCGGGGCGCCCCAATGTAAAAATAAAATAGACTCCCGTCAACGCGACAAAGCCCAAGGGAATAAACCACCAATACTTCTTTAATCTTTTCATCGACAAGATATTAGCAAAACAAGATGAGATAAAAATAAAAAGAGATGGGTGTTTGCCCATCTCTTTAGGTACGTTTCCCTTACTTTCTAATTTTTACTTCAACCGCGAAGCCATCTGCCTTAATTGAATCGGGCTGACAGGCTTGAGCAGGACAAAATCTGCTTTGCTTTGAATAAGGTCTGCCTGCCGCTCATCTGCTGTACAGAGGATCACGGGGATGTTTTTTAGCCGTTCTTGTGAACGAATGTATGAGAGGATGGTACTGCCTGAGACGTTTGGCAGGTTCAAGTCAAGAAGAATGAGGCGCGGAGTTTGCTTTTCCAAGCGAGCCAGAGCATCATCCCCATCAATGATCGCCTGTACTTCAAAATCATCTTCAATGGCAATTGTGAAGATCGTGCTTAATTGCGGATCGTCTTCGATGATAAAAGCCAAGGGGTTAGTCATGAGTTATCCTCCTCTTGCAGCTTCTGCGATCTTCAACAGACTTGCTACACTGACAGGTTTTATAAGAATATGGTCCGCTTTGCCTTGCATTGCTTTGGCTTTGACAAAGTCTGCGGTGGTGATGGCAATAATTGTATCCGAAAATTTGTGGCGGATCTCGTTTAAGATATCCACACCTGATGCAAAGGGGAGGTGAATGTCAAGGACGATCAGATCAGGTTTGGCTGAAGCGAGAAGCGAGCGATAGGTATTACCATTAATATCGAGAGCGGTTCTATATCCTGCCTGTTCGAGGGCGATCTGGTAGATCATACTAAGTTTTGGATCATCTTCGATAATTACTGCATAGGGTGAAATCAATTTATTCTCCGGGAGCATTTATGATCGGCAAAATAACAGTAAAGGTACTACCCTTTCCGAGTGTGCTTTGTACGGTGATCTGGCCGTCCATTAATTCAATTAATTGTTTGGTGATGGCAAGCCCCAAGCCTGAGCCGCGATTCTCGCGTGTGATGGAATTGTTCACTTGGCGGAACGGTTGAAAAATAGTTTCAAAATCATCAGAGGAAATACCAACGCCTGTATCGCTCACTTCCATAGACCATTGCGTTGGAGATGGGCGCTTGAAGTGAATATGCACTTCACCTGTTTTGGTAAATTTGATGGCATTACCCGCAAGGTTAACCAGAACCTGTTGTAAACGATGAATGTCGCCGTAAAGTTCAGCAGGCACTTCTGGTGAAATATCTGCTTGCAATGTGAGCCCTTTTTTCTTGTTTGCCAATACCGACACATTAGTGACAACCTTGTTCAACAAATCGGTTGGTGAAAAATAAAGCCTGTGCAGATTAAGAGATCTTGCCTCGATCTGCGCTTCATCCAGCAGGTCATTTACCATTTGGGTAAGGAAGTGTGTGCTTTCGATAATCTGTGTAAGAGCCTTTTCCTGTCTTTCAACGATGTCGCCAAATGCCCGTTGTTGAAGAAGTTCTGCATACCCCAAAATTCCTCCCAATGGTGTTCGTAGTTCATGGCTGACACGTGAAAGCATCTGGCTTTTGATGCGGCTGGCATCCAGCGCTTGATCGCGAGAAATAAGCATTGCTTCCTGTGTCTGCTTTAATTGGGTGATATCACGAGCCAACGCCTGAAAGCCAGTAATGGTTTCGCCATCCATAATGAGTTGCACATTCTGCCCAACCCAAATGATCTGGCCATCGGTGGTGATGGCAGGAAATTCGAAATAGGTATTTTTCGTCTTGCTCATAAATTGGTGGTCATACGTCCGCTTTAATTTATGGCGCGCTTCAGGTGTGGTGAGGTCGAGGTAGTTTTTGCCCACCACTTCAGCCTCACTCGTAAAGCCCATCATGTGCAAGGCAGATGGATTGGCATAGGTAAATTTTCCTTTCACATCAGTGCGATAGATAATGTCGCTGGCATTTTCCACGATCTGACGGAAGCGTGTTTCGCTTTCAAACAGCAGCGCTTCGGCGCGTTTGCGTTCAAGAATCCCTGTGATCGTATCTGCCACTGCCTGCAAAAAGCGAATGTCTTCCTCTGTCTTTTCATATCCATGCGGCAGGTATAAAACGATGACACCAAGAACGCGCTCCCCTTGCAGGATGGGGACATTGTAATGACCGTGTTCCTGCATCCCGTCATAGTGGATTTCGTGACGCTCATCCACACAATCTGAAAATTGAATCTGTTTACTTTGAGCGGCTCTGCCACATAGGCATTGTCCAAATGCGATTTGTGAACATAATGTTTGCAGCGAGGAGGGCAGGTTCTTACTTGCCTTCAACACCAGCATATTGGTTTGTTCGTTGACGAGGAAAATGCCGCCTTCTTGAGAAAGAGACATCCAGAAAGAAGATAGAATCTCCTCAAGGATGGAATCTAATAATTCCTCGATGGGTTTATCCTCAAGGCCGATCCGCAGCAAAGAGTTGATGACCTGCTGCTGTTGGCTGGCGCGCAGAAGAGATTGCTGCGCACGTTCACGTTCGGCAATTTCATGCAGCGCAGAATCATACAAGTTGACATTATCCAACACCAGTGCGGCAAGGCGCGCAAACTGAATGCCAGTCTCGATCTGTTCAGCAGTATATGTGTAATTCGGCTGCGAACGCCCCATGGCAAGAACACCCAAGCACCTATCCCCAGCCAAAATAGGGAAATTTGCGACAGCATGAAGAGAAAACTCTTCATAAATATTCCGCCTCTCCATCCATACGGAATAATCTTCAAGAACAACTGGTTGTTTTGAATCGAATGCTTTCCACGAGAGCTTTGCATGCTCGCGCGTAACCCGTTCTCCCTTGATGCTGTACTGTGCGTGGGTAATTGCCTGCACAACCAATACATCTCCATCCACCAACATAAGTTCGCTAAATGGAGCATCCAATAGAAATGAGGAGCGATCTATCACTGCCTGAAGAAGGTCGTTTATGTCGCGGCGGTTGAGCAAGTCAAGTGTAGTTTGATGCAAAATAGAGAGGTAATCGTTTTGTTTTTGCAGTCTCTCCTGCAATAATTTTTCCTCTGTAATATCCTGCTTGATTTCCACATAATTTGTAATGTGCCCTTCCTGATTTTGCACAGGCGCAATTACCGCAGATTCCCAAAATGGCGTGCCATCTTTACGGCGGTTGTGGAATTCACCATGCCAGACACTCCCAACAGATACGGTCTTCCACCACTCTTCACCAAAGTAATCTCGTTTGGATTCATCCCCTGTCATTAGAACACTAGTGGGTTTCCCAATTGCATCTGCGAGTGTGTAGCCCGTTACCTCAGTAAACTTTGGATTAACATATTCGATAACACCATCCTTATCCATGATGATGATAGTGTTACCGCTTTGCTCCACCGCCTGTGACAGTTTGCGTACCTGCTCTTCGGCCATTCTGCGCGCAGTAATATCTTCCTTAACAGCCACATAATTGGTGACGACACCATGTTGGTCGATCACAGGCGCAATGGTGGCTGATTCCCAATAAAGGGTTCCGTTCTTGCGTTTATTATGGAAGACCCCTGTCCAAACATGGCCGGCAGTGATAGTGCCCCACAATTTTTCATAAAATTCGACTCTTTGCCGACCAGATTTTAGGATGCGCGGATTTTTACCGACCACTTCTTCCAAAGAATAGCCGGTTACGCTCTCGAACTTCGGGTTGACATACTCAATATTGCCATCCAGATCTGTAATCACGATGGAGTTGGCGCTTTGGTCGATGGCGCGGAAATACTTACGAAGTTCGTTGCTGCTTTTTACAGCCTTTTCACTGGCCTCGGCAAGTTCCTGCGTCCGTTCTGCAACACGCTGTTCGAGCAGGTCGCGCTCTTGCTGGAGCAGGCTAAGAGCTTGTGTTTCCATTTGCCATGCCCTGTTCAGGCTTTCCATAAGGATGGTGATGGCTGTGGAAATTGCAGTAGAGCCTGCTGTAAAAACAAATAGCCCAGTGATACCGGTTTCCAAACTACGCGGCAACACATTTGCTGGAGTTAGCTGGAATGGAATAAAGTTCTCGACAGTGATCAGATACCCTATACTCCCCAGTGTAAGAAGGCTAAATCCACCAGCAGCCCAACCGCCTGTACGTCCTGTCAACAGAACAGACGTGATGGTCAGGGTCATAAAAAAGATGAAGCTCTCAACGGAAAAACCAAAGTTGATAGTTTCTACAAGCCCAAGAATATATACAAGTAACAGAAAAACAATTGCACGGTTCGCAAATTTAACCTTGCGAGCCATACCCAAGAACCACAGCAGCCCAATGACCGCTCCATAGGTGATGTTTACTTCATTCAAAATGCTCGTGCGTACAAATGGCAGGGTAAGCAAATAGGCAAGTGTCCCTACCAATGCTGACATTCTGATAATGATCGTGAAAGAACGCTCACGCGCCTGATACCAGCCGGGGTTAATATCCTTTGGTATTTCAAGATCGGTCCGTGCCGGGGTAACAAAGAAATCTTTCAGCCAGGAGAAGAGACGTCCCTGAGGTATAGGTATGGTTTGTGGATTCAGGTTCGGGGTAGGATGAGGCGGTTGGTCTTTTGTCGCAGTTGCAGCTTTGGAAGGGATATCTTCATCCAAAACACTTAGCATGATAATTCGGCCGACCAATTGATTCTGTTGATCTGCCAAGGGCGAGAAACGCACCTTGTAACGGCGCTTTGCATTTCCTTCGCCAACTGAAATTTCTTCATTTGCTTCCATCACATTGCGGAAGCGATCTACAAGTTGAGGCCAGGGGCGAAATACTTCACCGGCAGTTTGGCCGATGACATTGGAAACTGTAACGCCGATCATACGAGCCGCCGCATTGTTGATATCTACAATGTTACGGTTCACGTCGAGCACGATCATTCCATCGCTCATAGAATCGATCACGCGATCACGCGCAAGCGGGGTGATATCTACAAGATGATAGCCAAAGATCGCCAAAGCCAGCGCGATCACTGTGACCGTGAATGCAAAAGGTGTGATATCAAGATATGGAATGGGGCTGTTGCCGGTCAGGTAAAGAATATTACCGATCCACGGGGCAAGCACGGCAATGAGCATGGCAACGATCTGCCCGCGATACATCCCCTGCCTGCGGAATAATGTGCGCACAAGAAGGATCGCGCCAATCAACAAAGAAATATAGGAATATGCAAAATGTACCCAAAACCATATTCCATGGCTCACTTCCAGAGCGGAAAAATTGCCCTGCTGGATAATATGATATTCGTTCCAGATCAGGCCGTGCCATTTTGTTGTCAGTGCAAGCAGAATAGTAATAGAAGGAACAAGAGCTGTGAGTGCAAGAAAATAATGGGGAAGTTTTTTCTCGTCATCGGTGTAGCTGAGGGAAAAGATAAGCCATGCATACGGAGCAAAGGCGATGCCGAAATATTGCAGGATGCCCCAAATAAATTTAGTTTCCAGAGTTGTTCCACTAATCTCCAGCGAATAACCAACTGTCCACTCTACAATTGCCAACGAGAGGATCAACAAGGCAAACGCCCCCTTTGTGGCAAGGCGCGTCCATGTGTAAATGGCAACAAGAGAAGAAATGAGCGCCGCTGCAAGAAGTGGAAGAACGTAGGAGGTGAATTCAAAACTCATGGGATACCCTAATTTTTTTGACTTTGAAAAAACGGATTATACGAGAAACAATATCAATTAACATTGCAGGGATAATACTTTTAATTTCAATTTGGAAAGCTTCAAATGCCGTTTCAATTTTTATTGAAAACAAAAAACAAGGTGCCAGTATCAGGTCACCTTGTTTTATAGTCTTCAACCGAACAACTTTTACATTTCCGCTTCTGCTTTTCGCATGGACTGGAATGACTCGATTGCCACGGCCAGCATTTCCAGGTCAGGTGTGCGGGTGGTGAGACGCTGCAAGGCCAGGTTGGGCTTGATGAGCAATTGGACAATGGGATTGCTCAGGTTGTTTGCCGTCCAGCGGATGTATTCAACAGCGACGCCCGCCAGAATGGGGATAAATAAAATACGAGTGACAAGACGCCACACAATGGACATTGGGCCTAGAGCCGTGAAGACCAAGATGGACAGCAAAACCAATGTAAGCAGAAAAGCCGTTCCGCAGCGTGGATGTTCAATGGGATAGTTCGTCACGATTTCAGGAGTCAATTCCGCGCCTGCTTCAAAGGCGTTGATGGTCTTATGCTCCGCGCCGTGGTACATGAACACACGCTTCACATCCGGCATGAAACCGATCCCCCAAATGTAGCCGATCAGCAACAATAAACGCAACACGCCTTCCAACAAATTGCCCAGCCACAAAGCGCTGGTGGTTTGGGCAAGCAGATGTTCCACCCAACCGCCGACCCCAGCGGGAAGCAAAAAGAAGAGTCCAATGCCAAAGGCGAGAGACGTGAACAAGGTCAGATAAAGAGCCGGACCTTCCAGTTTTTCATCCTCACCAGTTTGGGTATTCGCGGAAATTGTGAGCGCGCGCATTCCCAATCCCAATGCATCCCAAAGCAAAATGACACCGCGTAAAAATGGGACTTTGGTGATGCCAGAACGATAAACGTTGGCAAGTTTTTCGGTGTGAACGGCGATCTTGCCATCGGGCGCGCGCATGGCAATGGCAAATGCTTTTTGCCCGCGCATCATCACGCCTTCGAGCACGGCCTGTCCACCGTATGTGATTATTCGATCTTCCATTTAGTATTCTCTAAAAATCTGACAGGTCTAAAGAGACCTGTCAGATTTCCTTCCTTATTTGAAATTATAGAAAAAGTGAGTGAAGGCTTCGATGCCTTTGTACCAGGTTGGCAGGTGCATGCGCTCATTCGGTGAGTGGACGTTGTCATCGGGCAAGCCAAAACCGGTCAGCAATGAATCCGCGCCGACATATTTTTGCAAGAGCACCACAGAGCCAATGGAACCGCCTTCGCGTTTGAAGTAAGGACGTTTGCCCCACACGGTTTCGAGTGCCTTCGCAAGAGCCTGCACGCCAGCGGAGTCCGCCTCTACCAAAGCCGCGCCTGCGTTGTGCAAATTGATCAATTCCCATTTGATGGTCTTGGGCGCATTCTTTTTGAGATACGCTTTCATTTGCTTGGCAACTTCTTCGGGAGTTTGGTCTGGCACGAGGCGGCAGGAAATTTTTGCCATTGCCCATGCAGGCAGAACGGTCTTTGAGCCTTGCCCAGTAAAACCTGAAAGCAAACCATTTACTTCCAAAGTTGGGCGCGCGCCCACACGTTCAGATGGAATGAATTGCGGTTCGCCCCACAAAGCAGGCACGCCAGTCATCTTGATTAAGTCTTTGTTGCTGACGGGCAATCGCTTGAAGTCTTCGCGTTCTTTCTTGCTCAGTTTGCGAACTTTGTCATAGTAGCCGGGCAGTGTGATCTTTCCATTTTTATCGTGCATTCCAGCAACCAATTCGATCAATGCCTGGGCAGGATTGTGGATGGTTCCACCAAACAAGCCGGAGTGCAGATCTTTATCCGGGCCGTAGACTCGCAATTCAAAATAGGCAAGACCGCGTAAGCCGGTGGTGATGGTTGGCTTGTCGGGTCCCATCATGCCTGCATCGGGGTTCAAACAGAAATCACAGGCAAGCATCTCTTTATTATTTTTGATGAATTCCCCGAGGTGTTCTGAACCGATCTCTTCTTCACCCTCGATCAGCCACTTGAGGTTGACGGGCGATCCTGTCGTGCGGACAATTGCTTCGACCGCTTTGAGAGATGCCATCACCTGGCCTTTCATGTCCGAAGAGCCGCGTGCAAAAAGATAATCACCTTTCACAACCGCGTTGAACGGGTCAGAAGTCCACAGTTCCATCGGGTCAACGGGCTGCACATCGTAATGTCCGTAGATCATCACGGTCGGTGCGGATTTGCCCGCGCCCAACCACTCGCCATAGACAACAGGATGACCTGCTGTCGGCATGACCTTCACATTGTCCATGTTCAAGGAACGAAGCTGGGCGGCCACCCACTCGGCGGCGCGTTGCACATCGCCTTTGTTCTCACTCAATGTGGAGATGGAAGGAATGGCAAGAAACTCTTTTAATTCATTTAAATAGCGGTCTTTATTTCCGCGAACGTATTCCAATGCTTTCTGAGCGTCTGACATGGTTGCTTCTCCTTTTCGATTACGGTGCCGTTGTTGGCGCCGATGTTGCTTGTTCTTCAAGAGTGCGGCGGGTCACAAGATACCATTCTGTGATCAAAGCAAGGCGGTCACTGACATCATACATCGGTGCGACCTGCACGCCCTGTACTTGCACATCCACGCCATAGGAATAGACGGGATAATACAAAGGCAGGGATGGCATATCCTTCGTGAATACCACCTGGAAATTACGATACAACCGCGCACGCTCGGAAAAGTCTGCGGCGGTGCGAGCAGTTTCGATGAATTCACTCGCTGTGCGGTTATCCCATTGTGAATAGTTCTGCCCGCCTGTGGCTTCAGATTGATGCCAGAAAAGATATGGGTCGGGGTCTGGCGTGCGGGATGTGTTCAAGTCTGCGAGGGCAGCCATGTAATTTCGCGTGGTGAGAAAATCATTGACGAGTGAATCGTAAGCCACGGCTTGCAGATCGATCCGCACACCGATCAGCGCCCAGTCTGATTGAATGGCTTGAGCGATCTGAGTGTGCAGAGCATCATCGGGATGGACCAAGGTAAAGGTCAGGAATTGACCGTCTTTGGCACGCACATCCCCGCCACCAGCGGGAATTACAAATCCTTCTTCTTTTAGTAATGCAGTGGCCGCATCAGGATCATATTCAAATTTTTCAATATCTTCATAATACGCCCATGAACCAGGCAGGATGGGGCCGTTTGCGATGACCGCCTGTCCCTTCAAAATATGGGAGACGATGATGTTGCGATTAACACCAAGTAAAAGCGCACGGCGCACATTGGCATTTCCCAAAAATGGGACATTTGGATTGTTGTTGTTCAGGAAGACCATTCCCATTTGCGGCAGGCGGCTCGTGTACACCGAAAGGGTCGGCTCTTCCAATGCCGCTCCAAGAACGTCATTCGTTAATTGACTGACTCCAAGGACTTCACCTTGTTGATAGGCAGCGAAAGCCGAGGCAGAGTTTGGATAATATCGAAACACCACCTGCTCAATGAATGGCGGCTGGATAAAGTAATCAGGATTGGGAACGAGCACCACGCCGGTAATTTGTCCACCGCTGGTTAACAGACTGTCAAACTTGTATGGCCCAGAGCCGATGGGACTTAAATTGAATTCAGCCGTGGCAAGCTGGTCGGCAGGGATGGATTCCAGCAGATGCTTTGGCAGCACACCAAAAGTAGCGTAATCTAAAAATGGAGCAAATGGTTCGGGGAGTTTGATCTGAAAGGTCTTGTCATCCAACCGCTTGACCTCTACTTGAGACCACAGATCTTTTACATCCTGCGGGAAGAGTGAGCCAGCGCTCTTGATCATTTCGATGGTAAAGAGCACATCATCACTGGTCACAGGCTGGCCGTCATGCCAGACCGCATTCGGGCGGATGGAAAAGTTGTAGATCGTGCCATCTGCTGATGCTCCCCATGAGTCTGCGAGATCTGGCTGAGGCAGGCCGCGTGAATCGAAACGGATCAAACCGCTGAAGATCAGTCGGTCTATGTCGCGGTCTGCGGAATTGTTCCAATCCAACATCGGGTTGAGGCGTCCCATTGACCCCACTAGCGCTTCGGTATAAATTCCACCGGGCGCGGCCTCGGGCAGCGTAATAACACTTACTGGTTGCTGGCTAAGCAATAGCAACGCTACGATCACTATCGTGACAGCAACAACCAGAATTTGCCAGCGTAATTTTTTCATAGGTTATATAAATAAAGAAAAGCCGCCGCCACCCCAATTCAGGGCAATGGAACGGCGGCCCTTCACAGGGGCTTGTGAGAATTAGCGTCCGAGGATGATAATAGTGATCACAAGGCCGAAAAAGACCACGGCGAGTACGATCGTCACCCAGAAGAGGATGCGTTCAATACCACGGCGAGCGGTGAAGACACCACCCGTATCCGCGCCGGTAAGACCACCAAGCCCTGCACCCTTGCTCTGCAGGATGACGCTAAGGATCAAACCAACCGAGGTTATAATCAGCGAAATATCCAAAAAACTAGCCATACAATGTGCCTCCTTGAAATTAGCGGGGGAATTATACCTGTTCGGGAAGTGAATCGTCAACAAGAGGCTTTAACGGCAAAAAAACTTTCCTCCTTCATCTTTAATCATATAAGTTGAAGGAGGAAAGAATTTGAAACGAGGAATTTTATGCACGAAGTCATCGTCAACCTGCACATGCACACCAGATACTCAGACGGGAGCGGCCTGCACAAGGATATTGCCGCAGCCGCCTTCAAAGCAGGTGTGGATGTGGTCATCGTCACCGACCACAACATCCTCGTTAATGGGTTCGAAGGCTATTACAAGGAAAAGAACAAAAAGATCCTCATGCTGATCGGCGAGGAAGTTCACGATCAGGCGCGTGACCCGCAGAAGAATCACCTGCTCGTTTTCGGTGCAAACCGAGAGATGGCAACCTTTGCTGAAAACCCGCAGAACCTCATTAATCAGGTACGCGATTCAGGCGGGCTGGCATTCCTCGCCCACCCCGATGACCCCGAAGCGAAGGCTTTCAAAGAAACCGACATCTCTTGGGAAGACTGGTCGGTTCAGAATTACACAGGCATTGAGTTATGGAATGCCTTGAGCGAATTAAAGACCATCGTCCCTACCAAACTTCATGGTGCGTTTTACGCGCTTTTCCCCGCATTGGTCGCGCACCAGCCTATTCCGAACACGCTCTTGAAATGGGATGAATTGCTCTCGTATGGCAGACCCGTTGTGGCAATTGGCGGTTCGGATGCGCACGCTCTGCACATGAACTTGGGACCGATCTATCGCGTGATCTTTCCATATGAATTTCACTTCCGCACGGTGAACACGCATACGCTTCTTTCTGAACCGTTGAGCGGAGATGTGAACACAGACAGGGCTCTCATCTACAAGGCTCTGGCTGCCGGACATTGTTTCGTCGGCTATGACATGCCCGCCCCCACAAAGGGATTCCGCTTCTCTGCCCAAGGGAGAGATGCTTCTGTTTCGATGGGCGATGAGATTCCAGCGAAAGGCGGTGTGACCCTGCAAGCAAAGCTGCCTTCTGCGGCAGAGATCCAACTTTTGAAAGATGGACAGGTCATTCAAACCTGGAAGAACCAGACCGCCTGCACGCACATCACCACAGAGCCGGGTGTTTATCGCATTGAGGCATATCGAAGATATTTAGGAAAACGCCGCGGATGGATTTACAGTAATCCGATCTATGTGAGGTAGAGGTGTTAGCTTTTAGCTTTTAGCTGTTAGCGGGGTTCACTTGTAGGTAAAGAAATGTATTACAGCGTAGTCTGCTGCTTGATGGTTGGAATCAGCTTCCAGTTAAGAAGGAGGCGTTTTTTATCGAGCGGATGGTATCGGTGATAAAATCCTGCCGACTTGTATTTTGAAGCATACGTCCTTTCCATCAAAATACACCTATATTTTTTTCACGAAGAAACAAAGGAGAATTAAATGAAGACCGCTTTACTCAAGGGGTTATCCGTCATCATGATGATCGGATTATTGTTAACTGCATGTGGTCAAAGCGCCCCTGTTGCAGAAGCGACGACGGCGCCTGAAGCCACAGAAGCACCTGCCGCTACAGAAGCGCCCGCGGTTTCCGGTGGTGTCCTCACCGTTGGTATGCCGATCGAACCTGAAACACTCGACCCCGGTGACGGTGTGTACGTGCAGGAACAGTTCATTGCGATGAACATCTTTGATTCCCTGCTCTCCATCGCTCCCGATGGTTCTTTGCATGCCGGTCTCGCCAGCGCATGGGAACCGAATGCTGATTATTCCGAATTCACCTTTACCCTGCGCGAAGATGTGACCTTCCATGATGGCAC
>CAZHOX010000043.1:17456-19875 GCA_964534345.1 uncultured Anaerolinea sp. | reverse complement strand
TTGTCGCGGTCATCCATTTTGACGCGAATGCCTGCGGCTTTGAGTTCCATGAAAACGCGGTCGGCAACTTCCATTACTTTGACTTTTTCATCTTCCTTCTTGAAAATGGGGACGATGACTGCCTGAATGGGTGCAAGGCGGGGAGGAAGCACGAGACCCTGATCATCGCCATGTACCATGATCATCGCACCAATGATGCGCGAAGAAATTGCCCAAGAGGTGGTTTCGGCATGTTGCAAGACATTCTCTTTGTTGAGGAATTGAATATCGAACGCCTCGGCAAAGTTTGTGCTGAAATAATGAGACGTGCCAGACTGCAACGCGCGCTTGTCCCACATCATCGCTTCAATGGATGTAGTGGTGTGTGCGCCCGCGAATCTTTCGGTGTCGCTCTTGGTGCCTTTGATGACAGGGATGGCCGCTTCTTCAAGACAGAACTTTTCGTAAATATCGAGGATGCGATACATTTCCTCTTTGGCTTCTTCGGCGGATGCGTGAGCGGTATGCCCTTCATGCCAGTAGAATTCAGCCGTGCGAAGGAATAACTTTGTGCGCAATTCCCAACGCAATACCGAACCCCACTGCACAATGAGAATGGGCAGGTCACGCCATGACTTGACCCACTTCGCATACATGTGACCGATAATGGTTTCAGAAGTGGGGCGAACTGCCAGCTTTTCTTCCAACTCCACGCCGCCGCCGTGTGTGACCACTGCAAGCTCGGGCGCGAAGCCTTCTACATGCTCTTTTTCCTTTTCAAAGAAAGACATGGGAATCAACGTGGGGAACGCCGCGTTGACATGTCCCGTTGCTTTGAATTCCTTATCGAGATAGGATGTGATGTTTTCCCAAAGCGCCCATCCATAGGGTTTTACGACCATGCAGCCACGCACAGGGGCGTAATCTGCCATGTCTGATCGAATGACGAGTTGGTTATACCATTCTGAAAAATCTTCTGCGCGTGTTGTCAATTTATCTTCAGCCATTTTGTCCTCTTTTTAGGTTCGCATGTTTGCAGGTTGAAACGTTTGAACGTTCAGACCTGTTAACTTTCTAACTTTCTTACAGCAGTTTTTACATCTTCCGCAAAGTATAACAACTCTCGTTGATGTACGGGCATATAAGTATCAAACTCATTGAAGAACCGATCAAACGTGGACTGCCAACCGCGCCCGATCAGTGTCAGCGGCCTGGGGGGCAGAGATTCCACGATCATCAAATTCCACATCAACGAAATTTCAGCCAATGTGCCAGCTCCGCCGGGGAGGGCGATCGCCGCGTCACAGCCTTCGATCAAACCCTGTAATCGTTCCATCAAGGTTTGCTTTCGTCTCTCTTCTTTCACCCACTGATTTGGCTTGGACTTGCGCCACTCTTCAATATCAATGCACGTCACGCCGATCACATGTCCGCCCGCTTCATGTGCTCCGCGTGAGACAGCCTCCATCGTGCCCATGTACCCGCCCGTCAACACGGCATGTCCGCGCTGGGCAAGGAGCGCGCCAAGTTCACGCGCCTCTTCATAAGCCGCCGATCCTTCTTTAGGTTGTGCGCCGCCAAAAACAGTTATGTTCATTGTTTACCTTCGGGTTGCAGGTTCAAAGTTGAAGGTTTGAAAGTTTTCAACCTGTAACCTTCCAACTTTCAACTTGTAACTATTTTTCAACATCCCAACTTCTTGTCTTATTCACTTCTATCTTCTTCAATACCGCTTCTTCCAGATCAATCCCAGAAACCGAAGCCAACTGCAAAAGATATAAAGTCACGTCTGCCAGTTCACTTCCCAATTCATCTTTATCTTTTATTTCATCACCGAATTGGAAATGTTCCAAAATCTCAGCCGCCTCAATCGAAAGCGACACCGCCAAATTGCGTGGAGTCTGCGGGCGCTTGCTGTCCTTCTCGTACCAACCTTTCGACTTCACCAACTCATGCATTCTAGTCGTCAATTCTGAAATCGTTAATCTTTCATCGTCCACGGTCTACCGTCCATCGTCCAATAACAAATAAAAACGGCTCACCAAGTCTGGGAGCCGTTTGAGCATGCAAAAGCGAACCTAGCCAGACTTGAAAGGTTTACTCATTCGAGGCGACGGGTTCGGGTTCATCAACATGCGGTTGATTATAAGGGTAAAATTGAAAATATGCAAAAAGATGAAGTACTTCGCCTCATGCGTAACCCGAACCTGCTTCCGTCTGAAAAGCAGACTTTACTCTCGAACATTGCCGCCCAAGCCGCCGCAATGGACATGCCCTGTTACATAGTCGGCGGGTTCGTGCGAGATCTTTTGCTTGGCAAACCCGTCAAGGACCTCGATGTCATCGTCGAAGGCGACGCGATCAAATTCGGGAAATCCCTCGTCAAAACATTCGGCGGCAAACTCACCTTCCACGACAAATTCCACACCGCCATCTGGCA
>CAZHOX010000043.1:0-17356 GCA_964534345.1 uncultured Anaerolinea sp. | reverse complement strand
GCCATCCGCTATGAAGCCAGATATTCCTTCAACCTTGAATCTTCAACATTAAACCTTATCAACTCTGAAGCATTGGATGTCATCCCACGCTTGAGTGGTGAACGCATCCGCCATGAATTGGATCTGATCTTTGAGGAGGAAAATTCATCACAAATGATCCTGCGTGCGGGCGAGTTTGGGTTGTTCGAAAAGATCCATCCCAGCCTGCCGCTCTTCAACCCGAATTATTCCTACTTCCTTGAAATGGATTCTACGCTAGGTATTCCAACCAGTAAATCCGAAATTGGCTACATGCTCTGGCTTATGGATTTATTGGAAGACGATATCATGTCCATCGGGCAGCGACTGAATTTCACCTCTGACCTAACCTACTCCGTTTGGGCAGTGTCTCAACTTAAGAAAAGCCTGCCTTTCCTGGTTGGTTCCAGTCCCAGTGTGTGGACCTACGCTCTGGAAAAATTGCCCTTGCTTTCAATTTATGTGGTTTACCTTGTAGCTCGTGAAGATGCACTTCTTGACTTCCTCTCCATCTGGCGTCATGTCAAACCGCATACCACAGGCAACGACCTAAAAGCACGCGGCCTTCAGCCTGGGCCTCAATTTGGAAAGATCTTGCAGGAAATCCGTTCCGCCTGGCTGGATGGGGTGTTATCATCTAAAACAGAGGAAGATGTTTTATTGGAGAAGTTGCTGGCAGAAATCAGTTGATCTATTTTATTGGTAGAAGGATGTGTGTGACCCATGACTGCATCGCAAGAAAGTATTGAAGCGAACATCAAAGGTAATATCAGTGGGCAGATTGCCATTGGTAACTATATTTTGCAGGTAGGAGATATCAATGGGGGAGTGGTGAACATTGCTCCACCTGCCGCCAAAGCCAGTTTTGACAGGCGAGTGAAGCCTGTCAAACTTCAGCCTAGAGCTTTCCCTTCTTTGTTGGATAGAGTTCCAGAAATTGAAGCGATAAAGACTGCGATTGAATCTTCAATCCCTGTCAGCCTGTTTGCTGAGAATGGAATGGGGAAGACTTCTTTGTTGCGGCAGGCAGCTCATCTTCCTGAAACAGAAAAATTTTCTGATGGTGTTGTTTATTTAGTCGCTCGTTCTGTAGAGGTGAATGACCTGCTGCAATCCATTTACGATGCCTTTTTTATTAGCAGCGATGGGCAAAAACCAACAGATGGACAACTTCGTGGTGACCTGAAGGAACTCCATGCGCTGATTATTCTCGACGATCTCACTTTGAATCGTGAGGATGTAGCCTTCCTGTTGGATGTTATGCCAAGTAGCGTTTTTATTTTGGCGTCAACAGAAAGAAGCTTATGGGGCGAAGGGCAGGCTATTGATCTGGATGGCTTGCCCGAGGAGTACGCACTTCAACTTTTTGAGCGCGAGTTGGGCCGCCCATTAAGTGTGGAAGAAAGACCCGTAGCGACCCAAATTTGCAAAATCCTTTTATTTCACCCGCTGCAGATTTTACAAACCGCCTCCATGATACGGGAAGATGGTCTTTCGCTGCCGAATGCATTTAATAAGCTGACGGGGACGCGCTCCCAATCTCCTGCGCTAGAGATTACTCTTCAAAAAGCAAGTGAAACTCAAAAGAAAATTTTTAGCTTGTTGGCTGTGGCTGGTGGGTTTGCTCTCTCTCGCACGCATTTAACAGCTCTTGTCGCAACTGCGAATTTTGACGATGAGATCAAGTCCATGCTTGGGCGTGGATTTGTCGAGGCGCAGGGAGCAAGCTTCAGTTTAAGCGGCGAAGCGGTTTCATCCCTCACGAAGATGTGGGATTTATCAGGCTGGGAAGATGCGCTTCTCGATCATTTTTCAAATTGGCTAAAAACCGGCCCGCAGGATATGTTGGTCGATCAAGCCGCAGATACTTTGTTCCATTTGATCCAACGCGCAGGTGAAAAGAAGAAATGGCCGCATGTGGTAACTTTGGGCCGTTCATTAGAGCGGATCTATATTCTGCGAAAGAAATGGCAGGGCTGGCTAAAGGTACTTGAATTATTGCGCTTGGCAGCACGCGCATTGTCTGACCGAAAACTGGAAGGCTGGGTCCTGCATCAATTGGGAAGCCGGGCCATGTGCCTGGGGTTGAAGGATGTGGCGCAAGGCTTTCTCAATGAGGCATTAAGCATCCGCCGCCTGATCGGCGATAAAGCTGGCATGGCTATTTCTCAACACAATATGAGCGTGTTGTTGAATGTGCCGCTTCCGGCCAAAACAGGAAACACCAGCAGCCTGCGCCGCTGGCTAACTTGTGGAGCAGTTGTGAGCGGCGCAGGGTTTGTGGCAATGGCTGCGCTGGTTGGTGGAATACTGTTATTGAATCGCCCCGCTCCAACGGCTACCTTTGCACCTACGCCTATTTTATTGCCTACAGATACAGAAGTTCCAACTGCAACTCCATCCTACACGGTTACTCCACTTATTCCTTCTGTCACTTCAACAATTACTCCTACGCAAACTTCAGCTCCCATTGTTTTGTTTGATTTTATAGAGAATGCAAATCTTGCGATCTGGGAATCTGCCTACGTTGATTCCGATGGGTTTGTGCTTAATGACCTCACATTTTTTGGCGTGCCTCAAACCCCTTCACCTGAAGATTTTGCAAATGGATCAGAATCTCCTTATGTAGGCTGGCAGGAATTTCCCATCATGGAAGAAGATATAAAAGACGACCTTGCACTCTTGGCCTATCCTTATTATTCTTACAGTGAAGTGCGCGGTACCTATAATTTAAATGAATTCCCTCTGCGCAGCGGTGACCGATTTGTTGCCAGAGTGGGGTACAAATCTTTACCCAGTGAAATTGATTTTGGCTCCTATTCTGCTACATACTCCATCTTGTTTTATGAGAAAGATCCGGCGTCAGCAGTGATGCTCGGCGAATTGGTGGATGTTTATGATGGCAAAGTACATGATTGGATTGTTCAAATCCCCAAGGAACTTAATGGCAAAAGAGGATTTTTTATTCTTAAAGTTAATTCGTTGAATGACACTCGCTACGATTGGACAGTATGGCTGGATGCAACTCTTGTAGGCCTGCCTCGATAAGATGGTGCAGACATGCCAAAACAACAAAAATCCAAACGAAGTATTAGTGTGAGTATCACTGGGGATATAAGCGGCCAGATCGTTGTTGGCAATAACAATGAGGTGATAAAGAGTATCTCTCATTTACCAAATGCGGAAGATCTGCTTTTTTTGCTGTCCAACTTAAAAAGCCGAATTCAAACTGAAGCGTCAGAAGATATAAAAGAAAATGCTTTTGAAAAAGCGAATGAATTGGAACGTGCAATTCTTGAAAAGAATTACGATCTGGCAATTATTGGAAATGTGAAGCAGTGGTTCCACAAAAACCTGCCGAATCTGGTTGAGGTGGTTGCGCGCATCGAAGGTGAATTGAAAAAACTCGCTTTGTAATTCAGGCTGTTCAAGGGACAAACTTGTAATAAAATTAGGTGCATGAATCTTCAACCCTATTTGGAATTCGCAACTTCCCTGGCCTATCAGGCAGGGAAGATTACTTTAAGATACTTCAACACAGGCGTTCAAACAGAACGAAAAGAAAACAATGACCCCGTAACAATTGCAGACAGGGAAGCCGAGGCATTTGTTCGCAGTGAGATCGAGCGGAAATTCCCCGGCCATGCCATTGTGGGTGAAGAATATGGGGAGACCCAAAAAAACGGCAACCCCTTCCGCTGGATCATTGATCCCATCGATGGAACGATTTCATTTATCCGCGGCGTGCCTTTGTACGGAGTGTTGATTGGGCTGGAGATCGAAGGGGTGGTAAAAGTAGGCGCTGCGTATTTCCCACCGTTGGATGAAATGCTCTGCGCCGCAGACTCCGCCGGCTGCTGGTGGAATGGACGAAGGGCACGAGTCTCCGCTGTGAGTTCTCTGTCCGAGGCCTGCGTGGTCACATCAGACTTCCAACATTTGACCGCCAAAATGAAAGATGTTGTCCATCGCTTTGAGAGGGAAAAATCATTGTTGCGAACTTGGGGCGACGCGTATGGATATTTGCTTGTTGCGACTGGCCGTGCTGAGGTGGCGCTCGATCCGCGCTTAGATGTGTATGACTGCGGCCCATATCCTGTCATCTTTCAAGAGGCTGGGGGATTTTTTGGTTCATGGAACGGAGAGGCAGGTCACACTCACGGGGAGGGAATTGCCTGTAATGCGGCACTCCAGCCCAAGGTTATGGAATTGATGCGCGGATATTAATTTCATTTCATCCTGTACCGTGTCCACTTCATAATTTATAATACTGCTCATGACAGAATCCAAGGCGGATACTACACGATTGCCTTATCGCTTGCGAGAGCCATTCCTGACAACCACGGAATTGGCTCTTTTTCGTGTGCTGACCGAAATGATGGGAAGCAGGTATGTGATCTGCCCGAAGGTTTCCTTGAATGATGTCTTTTACATCCTGCGCCCGAATGAAAACGTTCATTTCTTCAACAAGTTTTTCCGCAAGCATGTAGATTTTTTGCTTTGTGACTTGAAGACTCTTGCGCCGTCATTTGGTGTTGAGATCGTAAAACCGATCGCCAAAGAAACGGGGCGTGAAGCCGATAAATTCATGGATGATCTATTTACGGATGCGGGTATCCCACTTGTCCACATCTCGTCCAGTGAAAAATACGACCCCAGTGATGTCGTTGCTCTATTTCAACTTGCGGTAGCAAAAATTGGCGACACAAGTTCCCTGCGAATTGATTTGCCTTCAGATACCGTTCCAAATTGTCCAGTCTGTGGGAAGATGATGGTGTTGCGGATTCATCGCACGGGGGAAAATTCTGGAAAGAAATACTACGGTTGTATGGATAGCCCGCGTTGTTCGGGCATAGTCAAAATAGATTAATAAGACCCGCTCACAAGCGGGTCTTATTTTTTAGAAATGTCTTGCCAGTTCGGATGCGTAATGTGCGCCAACTGTATTTTTATTTTCTCGCAGCCAATCTTTCAAGCTGGTCTTACAGCGCGGCGGCTCTTTGGAGATGAGCAGGTTCGCCATGAGACCATCTACTTCTTCGGGGGTGAGCATTACATCATTGACGAAGAGACTCATGAATTGAGCAGCCAATAAAGCAAGGCGCGGCGGGAAGGGAATGAGCGCACGCTTTTTCTCAACTGTATTTCCGATCAGTTCAGCCATTTCTTTGAAGGTGAATTCATCAGGGCCAACGGCATCCCAAATATAGCTTTCCTTTTTATATACGGCATCCACTGCAAGCTCTGCAAGATCGTCTACATACACAGGAGAGAGTTTGTACGAGCCGTCACCTGGTAAACCAAAAAGAGGGAGTTTTCTCAATAGCCATGCAATATTGTTGATGAGAATATCCTCTTTGCCAAATAAGACGGTTGGGCGGAGGATGGCGTAACTCATCCCAGATTCAACAACAAATTTCTCGTTGGCTGCTTTGCCCCAAAAATATGGCAGATGCGAATTGGCAGATGGGTTTGTGATGCTGATGTGGACGATGCGTTTTACTCCGGCTTTCGTTGCGGCCCTGACCAGCACGCCTGTATTTTCCACGGCTTTGGGCTGGGTGTTGCTGCCTTTGTCAAAACGTATCCAATACGTGTTGACTAAAACATCCACACCGCGCAGGTTATTTTCCAACTCCAGCTCATTTGCAAAATTCAACGGAAATGCTTTTACCTTGCCATTGAACGGATCAGGGCGGTTTGGATGATTGGTCAGTGTAATAACTTCTTCACCGCGTTCCAATAGTTTCTTGGTGATGTACTTGCCCGAATAACTGAACGCACCTGTGACTGCGATTTTCATTTTGACTCCTTCTGGCGTGGCGCGACAAGCGCAAAGACTGAAACGATAAGCCCAACACCCAATAGTGAAAACAGAAAGCCGAGCATATTCCCGCTGATGCGGTGGGTGATCTCGAAGAATAGTTCTTCCGTCTGGCTGGCTTCAGGCTGGTAGGTGAGCGAGATCAAAAGGGGCAGGCCCACCAAAATAATATGTGAGAAAACTGTCCAAAATTGTGCGCGTTCTTCCGTGCCGCATAAATCTACAAGAATGCGTGACAGGAACGGGCGCATATACCGAAAGACTAACATACAGATCGAGAGTGTGAGAATTACTTCTAAAAGAAAGAAAAGAATTGTGTTCATGTTTACCTCATTTCAATACAGATAAGATTTTGGCGACATTTCCTAGGCCGAGCTTTTCCAGTTTGATGACCGCATTGGATAGACTATCGATGGCATTGAAGAATTCTTGAAGCGCTTTGATGCGCTCGTGAACGAAAGCCACTTCCGCTTCATCTCCGGACACGGAGCCTGATTCCAACTGGTCGAGAGTTTCCTGCACCGAACGGACTGCTCGGTCAAATTCGCTGTTTTGTCTCTCTTTCAATATTGAGCGAATTGACTTGTAAAAGTCTGACTCGGCTTCGTAGTAATCCTTGCGGTCGCCAAGTTTTGATGAGCGGTGGACAAGCCCCATGCGGGCCAGAGTGCGCACTTCGGTGCTGACTGCTCCTTTGGTGAGACCTGTCTGGGCTACGATCTCGTCCAACGGCAGGGGAGCAGGAGAAAGATAAAGAACTGCAAAGATCGCGCCCATGCCTTTTGGGAAACCCCAGAAACGGCTGATCTGGCTAAGGCCTTCCGTGAAATCTTGTTTGAGCTGGGAAAGTTTGGTTGTCATTTGTCACCTTTAGAACGTTTAGTAATTACTAAACAAAGTATATGATAAGCCGGAGAGTTTGTCAAGAATAAAATAGCCGCCAATTTGGCGGCTATTTTTGTAAGATAGATCAAGGTGAGTGGCTAGGGAGTTTCAAGAAATAACTGGAGAAATTCGTTTCCAGTTTTTCCCTGTGCATCATTCAAATATTTCTGAATGGGCACACGCACAACGAGATGTTCCGTTTCACTTTTGTTGAACCAAAATTCCACGAAACCATCATTGTTGCCCTTCAACTCTTCGCGTGGAATTTGTGTGATAAGCGGCATTACTTGCGCCATCCAATTTCCGAACGATTCATTATCTGTCAGGTCTTCGATGGGGCGGTGGACATAAAAATCGGTCTCCAATGCGCTGAAGGTGGCGTGTCCATCTTCATAGACACAATTTTCACCGAATTGCTGGGCTCTGGCTGTGGCGGCTGGGTCAAGCTGACGAATGGCTTCATCCACTTTTGCTGTCAGTTCTGGATCATCTTGGTATGCCCACTGATATCCACAGCCGCCGTAACTATTCGAGCTAGCTGTTGGGGATGGTTCAGCAGTTGCTGAGATCGTTGCCACAACCTCGGTCGTTATAACTTCGTGTGTTGGCGCAGCTACATTTTGCAGCGCAGCAAATGCCGCCACAGCAGACAAAATGATTCCGATTGCCCAATTCCGTTTGTGTTTCATGGTTTCGTGCTTACTCGTCCAGCGTGGAGAATGTTAATTGAAATGCAAGCAGTTTCCAGTTAAGTACGAAGCGATGCTTTTTATTTCAATAAATCCGCAGCGGCAGAAGCCATCAATGCCGCACCGTTGATCAGGGCTTGTTCGTCAAAGTCAAATTTGGGGTGGTGGTGGCTGTAGTCCAAATTCTTTTCTGCGTTGCTTGAGCCAATGAAGAAGTAACAGCCATCCACTTTTTCCTGCATAAAGGCCATGTCTTCGGCGCCCATGGTGAGATAGCCGGATGTATCGAGGTGGGCATTGGGCAGGGTTTGGCGTGCAGTGGACTGAACTTTTTGTGCGACCATTTCGTTGTTGACAACGGCTGGCGTAACGCGCACAATTTTTACTTCAGCTGTGCAGCCCATTGCTTCGGCAATACCGTATGCAATTTTCTCAATACGTTCGATCACCAACTTGCGAACGCTGAGATCAAAGGTGCGAATGGTGCCGCCAAATTTTGCTTCCTGCGGAATGACGTTGAAGGCTGTGCCGATATCCACGCTGGTGACGCTGACAACGGCTGTAGCCAGCGGTGAGACATTGCGCGAGACAATGGTTTGCAATGCGTTGATGATCTGCATGGCTGCTGTGACTGGGTCGATGGTGGTATGTGGCGCGGCGCCATGCCCGCCTTTGCCCGTGAGTTTGATGTGAAATTCTTCTGCGCCTGCCATCACCGGGCCAGATGCAACATTTACCCAGCCGAGTGGCTTTTCGTTCCAGAGATGCATCGAGAGGGTCATATCCACTTTGGGAGAATCGAGCACGCCATCGCGCATCATCATTTCTGCGCCGCCGCACTCCTCGCCGTTGAAACCTTCTTCAGATGGTTGAAAACAAAACTTTACATTCCCTGCTAATTCGTTTTTGTATTCATTCAAAATTTTTGCAACGGTCAAACCCATTGCGGTGTGGCCGTCATGTCCGCAGGCGTGCATCACTCCGGCATTTTCAGAAGTGTATTCGGCATTTGTGTCTTCGATAATTGGGAGCGCATCCATATCAAAGCGCAGTAAAACAGTTGGGCCGGGTTTTGCGCCTTCAAGGAATCCAACCACGCCGGTCTTACCAACTCCTTTGGTTACTTCAATGCCCAGGGCTTCAAGTTCTTTGGCAACAATTCCGCCTGTGCGAATTTCTTTGAAACCAAGTTCTGGATGAGCGTGAAAATCGCGGCGCATGGCCTGTGTGTATGGAAATAACTCTTGTGCCTTTTTCAAAAAGTCTGTCATGTTGTCTCCTGTTTATTTTCCATGTCCTGGAAATATGGTTTTGATCTTGTGAGTGTGGATTGTATCCCAACTTGCTTTTGTCACCATGTCATCTTCAGCAGCCATGAAAGCTGGGTGCAGATCGCCTGTGAACGCAAACCCTTCATCAAGGATGAGTGTGATGCTGTCGTCACTATGCCCGGGTGTGTGGAGGATTTCTCCCTGCAAGCCCAGCCCTGCGAGAAATTCGCGGCTCTTTCCTACCTGCAAGTTGATACTGTCATTCGTTGAAATGGGTACGTAGGGATAGTTTTTCTTGCCCGCGAAGAATTCCGTCATCTGCGAAACGAAATCAACCTGCACATCCAAAAGAATGTGTTTGATGCCAAGATTTTTCAATTCTTGAGTCATGCCTGCATGGTCGGGATGAAAATGGGTGACAAGCAGATATTTGATATCCTGAATTGAGTTTCCTTTTCGTTTGAGTTCCCCTGAAAATTGGGTGAGTGTCCCTGGCCAGCCACAGTCAACGAGTAATTTTCCGCCCTTGATGTCGATTGCATAATAATTCGTGGATTGATAACCGACGTTGATGATGTTCATTTCTATTGGGTCAAAGGTTGAAAGTTGAAGGTCGAAGGTTGCGCGACTTTTGACCTTCGACCTTTGATTGTTTATCCGTATTTCACAACCCTGAATTTTTCTTCATATCGCGGATTCTCTTCCGTGCTGTCTTCTGCACGTCGGGACTTGAAGCGCTCGATGAGTTTTTCAACATCTTGCACTTGAGTCTTGTGCTCAAGAATGGCATTGAGTTTGATGTCCCATGTTTCGGTCACATCGATTGTGGTGTTGGGCTGGTTGGTGAGCGAACACCAAACTTCCTTTGGCATGTGAGGTTGAAAGCCTTGCGCAAGCAATTCAGGGAAGTAAACGATGTTGCCAGCGGCAGGGAATACGGCGTCGAGGACGACTTGTCCGCAGGCGCGGTGATCTGGATGGTTGATGCCGTAGAGAGCGAAAAGATTTTGCGGGTCGCAGGTGACGAGGATATCTGGCTTGTGTCTGCGAATTTCGCGGACAATGTCACGGCGGAGATCAAGGCTTGGGACGAGGTATCCATCTGCCAAGTCCATGAAATGAGGCGGGTTTGCTCCGATCACTTTGGCGGCATTGGCTTGCTCACCATGTCGAATCCCGCACAGGCTTTCGGGTGTCATTTCAGGATGTGTAGTGGGATTAAATCCTTTATCTCCGCAAGTGAGGAGGATGTAGGTGATGTTGTGTCCGGCGCGGGCCCAGCGAGCAAGGGTTGCGCCGCAAAAAAATTCGGGGTCATCGGGGTGAGCGAGGATAACCAGAACGTTTTGAGGGGAAGTCCAGTTTTCGGGTTGTAGGGTCATGGGATTTTTTATGGTAGAGCGAGGAGAAAAATTTTCCTCCTCGCTCTGGTGTGAATAATTTAGTTTTTGTTGTTGCGGGCTTTGCCGCAGGTGCAGCCGCCGCCTTCGTGACGGTCACAGGGGGCTTGGGCTTTTCGGCGCAGGGCTTCGAGTTCATCCCACGGTTCGATTTCTTCGCGGGTGAAGGTCATCATTTGTGGGCGGTCTGTACCGCTCTCGATCAGAACCATGATCTTGTCACTCATGGGGAGAATGTCAACCACTTTGCCTTCGCCCTTGGGTGTGACCACACGTTTGTTGCGCTTGGGCAGGGTCTTGCGAGCTTCCACGTATTGCTCGTATTCGTAAATGAGACAGCAGCGCAAACGTCCGCACATGCCGGTGATCTCATTCGGCGTGAGAGAGATGCCCTGTTCTTTTGCCATTTTGATGGAGATGGGGGAGAAGTCGGTCAGAAATTTGGAGCAGCAGCGGGTTTCAATTCCACAAGCGCCCATGCCTCCGAGCAGTTTTGCTACGTCACGCGGGCCGATCTGGCGCATTTCAACGTGGGTATTTGGATACAGATCGTGCATATCCTTCTTAAGAGACTTCAAATCAACTTTGTCTTCGCTTTCTGTGCTGAACAGAAAGGCAAGGCGTGAGCCATCATAATTGTATTCAGCTGCAACAACCTTGACCTCTTTTAGATTAAGCTCAGCGGCGCGGGCGCGGCAGTTGATCATGGCTTCAGTCTGTTTGTTTTGCCATGATTGCTGGAGGAGCAGGTCGCGCGGGGTGGCGCGGCGCTCTACGGATTTCCAGCCGCCTTCGGGCTGCGGAGGCGTTTCCTGCACTCGTTGCACCACTTCACCGAGGTGTTTTCCGCGTGAAGTATCCACAATGACGTGCTCGCCGATGCCCACATCGGGCACAGCGTTAGAGTTGAAGTGATAGATCTTGCCAATTTTGGTAAATCGTACACCGATAATAGTTGGGTTCATGGAGGCAATTATACCGTAGGGAGGAAAGAAGTAAGAGGAAAGAGGGGGGAAAATGCAGCAATTTAGAAAAGGCCTGACGTATTTTGTCCGTCAGGCCTTTCTTCTTTCCTCTTTGGTGTGATTTATTCAACAATATTGATCGGCAGAGCATTATTCACGCCAAGAGCCGCCACTGAAGCCTTGGCTGCGATCTTCTGCGAGATCTCGGTGAAAGCTTTTGCCACTACCGATTCAGGATAGCTGTCCACGATCGGTTTTCCGGTGTCGCCGCCAATGCGGACGTTCTGATCGATGGGTACTTTTCCAAGGAAGGGAGTCTGTGTGGCTTCGGCCATGCTTTCGCCGCCACCAGAGCCGAACAAATCCATGCGGGTTCCATCCGGCAGTTCAAGGTAAGACATGTTCTCCACCACGCCAAGGATGGGGACTTCCAACTGCTTGAACATGTTCAAGCCGCGGCTCGCATCTTCAAGAGAAACAAGCTGGGGCAAGGTCACGACCACTGCGCCGCTCAAGGGCAAAGCCTGAGCCAGTGATAAGGCAGCATCGCCTGTTCCAGGTGGAAGGTCAACGATCAGATAATCCAACTCGCCCCATTCCACGTCACCTAAAAATTGGCGAATGGCAGAGTTGAGCATGGGGCCGCGCCAAATGAGAGGCTGACCTGGTTTGACGAGCAACCCCATCGAGATCATTTTCAAACCGTACGCCTCAGCTGGGATGAGACGTTGTCCGCTGGGGGGAGGGAGTTTTTCCACGCCGAGCATGGTAGGGGTGTTCGGGCCGTAAATATCTGCATCCAGCAGGCCGACACGCGCACCGGCCTTTGCCAGTGCCACAGCGATATTCACAGAGACAGTGGATTTCCCAACGCCGCCTTTGCCCGAGCCAATCGCAATAGCATTGCGGATAGGCATATTTACCAATCCGCGCATACGGCCATCGTTCGGCACATCCGAGTCCATTTTGATATCAACATTGTTCACACCCACAGCTTTGAGTGCGTTGCGGCAATCCGCTTCGATCTTTCCTTTGAGCGGGCAGGCGGGGGTGGTGAGCATGATCGCGAAAGAGACTTTATCACCCTCGATCTCAAGGTTGCGGATCATATTCAAAGTAACAAGGTCTTGACCGAGATCAGGTTCCTGCACTGTGCCTAAAGCGGCTAATACGGCTTCTTTTGTAATTGTCATTGTGTTTTACCTATTAAAAAATTTTTACCACAAAGGATCATGAGGCACAAAGAAAAACCTTTGTGTTCCTTTTGTGACCCTTTGTGGCTATTTGATCTTACGCTGCTGCTGGTTTTGCTTCAGCCTTGGCGGCTTTCAACGCTTCTTTTGCGCGGCGAGCTTCATCTTCACGGGCTGCATTTTCAGGGCGAATGCTGGCGTAGTAAGATGCTGGCTTGAGCAATTTTTCCAGATTGTAGACATTACGCTCGTAGGAGGCAATGTCGAAATCATGATCCATCTTAATGGCATCGAACGGACAGTATTCTGCACAGAAACCGCAGTTCATGCAAATGTCCATGTCAATGTAGAACTCGGCAGGCTGAGGAATCGGTTTGCCGGTCTTTGGGTCATTGGTGCGGACGATCCAAATACATTGCGGCGGACAAACCTTCGAGCAAATACCGCAGGATGTGCAGCGTGCTTCCTTGGCTCCATCTGCGCCTTCATCGTACACAAGGAAAGGAACATAGCGGAATTCCTCGGGCTGGATCAATTGCTCTTCGGGGTATTGAACCGTGAAGATGCCTTTTGTATCCTTGCTGGAACGGTGCGCAACACCTTCAACCGTGTTGTAGCGTTTCTTGCCGCGTACCATCCAGGAAATGTCTTCAGTGTACGTATCCCAGAATCGCTTCCAGGTGACGCTTAATCCTTTAAGAATGCCTTTACCATACATAGTAAGTTCTCCTGTTAGCGATCCAGTTCGCCCATCACAATGTCAAACATTGCAAGGAGCGCAACGAAGTCTGCGATCTTTGTGCCAATGCACATGCTTTCGACGGCCTGCAAATTGACGAAGGAAGCTGGGCGTACATGATAGCGATATGGATTCGGCTTGCCGTTGGATACAACGTAGAAGCCTAACTCGCCTTTGGGTGACTCGATGCGACCATACGCCTCACCTGCCGGAACTCGAACCTGATACGCCGGTTTCTGTGAGTTGATCGGCCCTTCGGGTATTTGTTTGAGTGCCTGCTCCAATATTCGCAGAGACTGTCGAATCTCGTCAAAGCGGATGAGGTAATTGTCCATCATGTCTGCATTGTGGCGGACAGCTACATCAAAATCAAAGCGGTCATAGATGGAATACGGGTCGGCGCGGCGCAGGTCATATGGGACGCCGGCGGCACGCAGAACAGGCCCCGTGACAGAATACTTAATGGCATCTTCAGCGCTGAGAACGTGAATGCCCTTCAAACGTGCAACCAACACTTCATTCTCGTTCAGGAAGCGTTCCATTTCATCTGTCTTGGCTGGCAGGCGTTCGTGGACAAGGTCTTTGATCTTCTGCAATGCGAAATCAGGAATGTCGCGTACCACACCGCCAAAGCGGAAGTAATTGCACATCATGCGCGCGCCGGAAACGGCTTCAAAAATATCGAGAACCAATTCGCGCTCTTCAAAGGCATAGAGAGATGGCGTGTACATGGTGCCGAGATCGTTCATCAACATACCGATGAAGATAAGGTGGTTCTGAATACGGCTCAACTCCGCCATGATCACGCGGATATATTCAGCGCGTTCCGCCACTTTGATGTTCATCAACTTTTCGATCGTGGTTACATAACCGAAGTTATTGCTCATCGAATTGAAATAATCAAGGCGGTCGGTGTAGGGGATGATCTGCAAATAGGTGTTGCGTTCGCCGATCTTATCGTGGTTGCGGTGCAGGTAGCCCATAACTGGCTTGAGGCCGGTGATCGTTTCACCGTCCAATGTGACGGCCACGCGCAGCACGCCATGTGTAGATGGATGGTGCGGCCCCATGTTCACGACGATATGGTCGGTCTTCAATCTGTCATCTTCACCCTTGGAACGGAATCGTTCAAGAGAGGCGTACAGATCATCTTCTTTTTCGGGTTGGTAGGCTTCGGGGTCAAACCCCTCAGGGAAGCTCAAATTATCCCGGAATGGATTCTTGTTTTCGGCGAAGGTGTGCTTGCCATCGGGCCAGCGGCTCTTGAATGGTTTGGCTTCTTCCTCAAAGAAAGGTTCTTTCCAATCCTTGCGAAGCGGATAGCCTTCATAGCCTTCCCACATCAAAATGCGGCGCAGGTCGGGGTGGTTGGTGAAGCGGATGCCGAGGAGGTCGTACGCTTCGCGTTCCTGAAAATCAACGCCAGCCCAAACGCCAACGAGCGAAGGGATTTCAACAGGATCCACACGATCTACTTGAACTCTGAAAATGAGGCCAGCGCCGCCTGTGGTTTTGTAGGCGTGGTAGACCATTTCCATTTTGTTTTCGGCGAGGTAATCCACGCCGGTGGCAGCGGTGAGCAGGTCGTAACCAAATTCGTCTCGGATGGCGGTTGCCACTTCCACGAGATTTTCTTTTTTGACGATGAAGCCGGTGTAGCCGGGGCGTGTATCAGCGGTGACACTGTCTGGGAATTTTGCAACCAGATCAACGGTAGAGGTTGAAGCGGGGGCGGCCATTATGCACTCTCCTGTGTCGCCTTCGGTTGGGCAGCAGCGACTTGTTTAATATCTGCATTGCGGCGCACATCGATCAAGTCTGGTCCAAGGATTGGCATAGGGACGTAGTTGCCATCTTTCTTTTCTTTGTTGTACCAGGTTACAGTCTTGATGGATTGCTTATCAATTTTTTCCTGCAGCTTGATCATGCCTGCGATCAGCGCCTGCGGGGTGGGAGGGCAGCCGGGGATGTACACATCGACCGGCAGGAATTTATCAATGCCTGCGACCACGTTGTAGCCTTCCTTAAAAGGTCCGCCGCTTGAAGCGCAAGCGCCCATTGCCACAACATATTTTGGCTCAGGCATTTGGTTATACAAGCGGATGATGGCGGGCAGCATTTTCTTGGTGACCGTTCCAGAGACGAGCATCATGTCGGCTTGGCGCGGGGTGGGGCGCATGACTTCCATGCCGAAGCGGGCCATGTCGTAGCGGGCAGTTTGTGCGGCGATCATTTCGATAGCGCAGCAAGCCAGACCGAACATCAGCGGCCACACAGAGGAGCGGCGGCCCCAGTTGTAAAGGCGGTCGAGCGTGGTGATGGCTACAACATTTTGAATGTCTTCGGGGATGTTGTAGTTCGGTAAACTTAATTTTTCATTTTCCATGAATGTTCTCCTCGAACCAGTCTTGATAGATTGCGTAAAGGATGTCATCGTTCGCGAGTGCGGGGTCATCCTCAAATTCCGAAAGTTCAAGCGTCCATTTGTAGATCTGTTGCAGCGAAACTTCTTCGATGTTTACATCTTTGTGCTGGCGGCGAAGCTCCATTGCAATGGCGTACGTGGATTCCCAATTTAAATTCATGCGGTGCTTTTCGTCACAAGCGTGAATTATAGCAGGGAGGTGGGAGAAGTCAATTGAATTATGCAAAAATATATTTGCGAAAATGAAGAAGTGAGTATAATCACCTTGGATGAATGACAAGCCCGCGCCTCACGCGTAACTGAAAATTGATTCTGTTCCGAATTGCATTTTCTTCGCTGTTACCCCGCGCGGGGATGAACCCTTGCGCTCTTTTACGAACCCCACTTAAGTGGACTGGAGATTCCCATGCTCACCGCCAGACAAAAAGTTCTTGCTCACCTAAAAAAGACCCGCTCTGCTTCTGCCCGTGAAATTGCGCGCGCGTTGAAAATGTCTGCGCCGAATGTGAGGCATCATTTGTCCGTGTTGTGCTCGGATGGGCGGGTGGAGTTTGTGTCAGTCAACAATCGTGAGGGACGGGGCAGACCCGAAAAGGTGTATTCCCTTTCGCAAGCCGCATTGGGAGATAATTTATCCGCGTTGGCAAATGCTCTTTTGACGGAAGCAGGCCCGAGATTAAGTATGGAGGCGGTGGCGAGTCATCTTTTAAATGCGGGGGAGTTTGCGAATCTTCCAATTATCAAACGGCTTGAACTTCTTGTCGGCAAATTAAACGAGATGCATTATCAGTCTCACTGGGAGGCGGGTGCGGAGGGGCCGCGGGTGATCTTTGGCCGCTGCCCGTACTCACAGGTGATTGATAAACACCCTGAGCTATGTAAAATGGACGCAGCCTTGTTGGCAAACACACTGGGGCGGCCTGTGATTCAACAGCAAAAGAACGAGCCTGGTGCGCGGGGACAATGTCCATTTTTATTTCGGGTAGGTTGAGGAGGTTGTATGGAGTTTGATTTCAGCAAGGAAGAATTGCAATTGAATAAAAAGGGCGCTCTGAGCCAAAGACAAAAGGGTGTGCTTAAATCAATGGCTCGCGGTATTCGCAGCAGTTCAAAAAGCGGCGTGTGGGTCATCCTTGGGTTTATGGTTCTTGGTTTGGGGATCATTATTCCGCTCAATTTGCAGGGACTGAACGAGCGAAGTTTGCCAATTGTGGGCCCTCAGCTTGTAGCTGGGCTGTGTTTTTCAGTCTTTGCCATCTTTGCGGTGATCGTTTTTATGCTTTTCAATTCCCGCAGGCAGGCCGCTAAATGGGAAACAGCGCCTGTGCTTTCTGCGGAGGGAGTTATTTCGCATGATTCAGATTATGCCCCGAGTGCTGGTTTTAGATCATATTATGTGTATTTTGGTAAAAAACGTTTTAGCTTCCCCGATGAGATGGAACGTGTTTTTCCCGAAGGTTCAACCTTCCGTATTTATTATTGCAAGGTTGGGCAGGTTGAGTTGATTATGTCTTTTGAAAGATTGGCCTAAATTGAAAAGGTCTCCGAGATTTTCAAAATCTCGGAGACCTTTTTTTTATATCTTAAATTCCTTTTGCACAACTTCTATATTTGCGCCTTTAAGAAAGTTCATTGCGTTTTCATCAGTGCGGTAGGCGGTGCTGTAAACGATCTTGACAATGCCCGCGTTGATGAGCGCTTTTGTGCAGTTGATGCAGGGCAGGTGGGTGACGTAGCAGGTGGCGCCCTTAGTAGAGACGCCGTGCAGCGCAGCTTGGATGATGGCGTTGGTTTCGGCGTGAATGGTGCGCACGCAATGCCCATCTACCATGAGGTGACCGATCTCATCACAGTGGTCTTGCCCAGCCGGAGAGCCGTTGAAGCCCGTGGTGAGGATGCGTTTGTCCAGCACGAGCACGCAGCCCACGAAGGCACGGTCACAGGTGC
>CAZHOX010000042.1:10323-19901 GCA_964534345.1 uncultured Anaerolinea sp. | reverse complement strand
GGGAAATGATTGGGGTACACAGCAATGACCTGTGTCAAAGTTTGTTCGGCATTGGCGTATCTTCCAGAAGACAAGTAAGACCATCCCAACGCGTCCAGGGCAAAGGGGTCATTTGGCGCAAGGTTCACCGCGTTCTGCGCGGCGGGCAAACCAACATCCTCCACATGCACGCCATTCTCCGCACAGAAAACAGCCAGCAAGCGCCAGTAATTTGAATCCGTTGGGGCGAGTTCTGCGGCTTTTTGGTAAGCAGCCAAGGCAGAAGCAAGGTCACCCAATTTGAAATATGCATCTCCCAACGAAGCCTGCCATGCCGGATTGGTCGGCTCGAACTCGGCGGCAAGCGCATACTCGGCGCGCATCTGCTCATATTTTTCAAGGCGATTCCAGTGCAGGCCGCGTAACGCACGAACGATGACAGATAAATGATCGAGGGTCAAGGCGCGATCAAGCTCCACGCTTCCATCCTGACCGAGTTGCTGTTTCGCTTCGCCAAGCCATGCCCACGCCTCAGCATTTTCCTCATCCAGTTCGATGGCGTTCTCGAATGCCGCGAGAGACAAGTCCCACTCTTGCACAAGTCCGAGAGCGCGGCCAATCGTCAGCATTTGTTCGGAGGCATCGGGCTGGGTGGCAGATAAATTCAAGGCGGAGGTCAATGTCTGCACCGCGGGATCAGTTTCCGGATTAAGAGAAGAGGCGAGTGTTAATTCAGAGAGAGCTTGTTCGGGGGAGAGAACCGTCAGCAAGAGTCCAAGTCGATAATGAGTGTATGCATCGCTCACATCCAAACGCAGTTGATTTTGAAGCGCATCCCGTTCGGCGGGCCAATCTTTTTGTCCACGGTAAATGAAAGCAAGCCCTGCATACAACGAAGCAGAATCGTAAGATTGCAAGCCCCTTTGATACGCACTCAAGGCAGAGGATGTGTTGCCAATGTTGGAATACGAGTTTCCCAATGCTAGCCAGCCCTGCTCGGAAAGATCGGTGCGGCGCTTCAACAAAGAGATCGCGGCGGCGTAATTTCCGTTTGCATATTCAGAGATGCCCGCCTTCTCCCAAAGGTCAGTTCGCCAAAAAAGCAGCCGCGCAGCTTGTTGATAATGTGCTGCGGCTTCTGTGTAATTTTGTTGGTTGAATTCATCTTCTGCTTGTTGGATGGCGGAATTCCCTGTGAAATAAACAGGCACAAGAATAGCTGCCACAAGCACGGCAGCGACAAAATAGGCAGTCCATTTTTTATTGAACATCGTAATGGTAATTATACGTTGGGTGAGCCTGTTTTTTTTGAACTGGCATTATAATCATGCCTGCATGAGCGCATTTACCAGCTTAATCCTCACACAACTAACTGTCCCTCCGGGGGATTTGATCTACTACATTGTATTGACGTTCGCGGTAGCGAGCGCACTGCAATCGGCGTTTAATCATTGGCGGGTAAGCGAATTCCCACAGGCAAAACGTGCCTTTGCGGGCTTAAGTGTATTGATCGCTGCACAGATATTGATGTTCATTTTGAGCGGCCTTGGCTGGCAGCAGATCATTGAGCCAAGAACCATTCTGCCGCCCATGGACAGGGCCTTCATTTTATTTGGCATCATTTGGATCACATGGCTGTATGCCTTTCCTGAACCAAATCGTGGAGCCGATGCAGCAGCTACGTTACTTAGCCTGTTGGTGTTGGTCATTCTTGGGGTAAGCCTGCTCACCTGGCAAGCCCAGATCGCCGATCCTCAATTTGCTTCTTTGAGCTACAACCAGACCATGGATGATTGGCTATGGCAGGTTGGCTCTCTGTTTCTTGCACTGGTGGGTATTGCCATATTATTCATCCGCCGGCCGGATGGCATGTGGAATGGGGTTACCCTGCTCTTCCTTGGTGTGCTGGGACACGCAGGTCATTTACTTTTTCAGATCGAAGGAAATTATTCTGGCATTGTGCGCCTGGCTTATATGGCGGCGTATCCTATTTTGTTGACTCTGCCACAGCGATTTGCCATCCCAAATCAAATGGCGCCAATCGCCGCACGGCCGATCACCGCCAAGCAGGATACGATCAGCCCTGAGCGCAGACGATACAGCACCGACCCAAAAACTTTCCATGCCATGCTTGCATTGGCAGCAGAATCGAACCCAACGAAGGTCAGTCAGGCGGTTACCCGCGCCATTGCACAGACAATGCTCTCAGACCTGTGCTTTATGATCTATCTGACAGACAATAATAATCAAATGATCATTGCCGGCGGGTATGATTTGATCCGTGAAGACAGCCTTGAAGGCGGTTCACTGAATAAAGGCTCAATCCCAATGCTGGCAAATTCACTCCAGCGCGGACGTCCATTGCGGATGCCAGCCAGCAGCACTTCAGCAGATATTAAAGGACTTGGAGATATTCTCGGACTGACGAACCCCGGGCACTTGTTGAGTGTGCCGATCATCACACCAGAGAAGGAAGCGCTGGGCGGCCTTCTGCTGCTTTCTCCGTATTCAGACAGAACGTGGACGGCTGAAGATCAGGCATTCCTTTCCAATATTGCTACTTCGCTGGTGCCTATCATCAAGCGCAGTCAAAACTTAAACAAACTGGAATCAGAAGCAGGTCAGGCGCGCACTCAAACCATCCAACTGGAACGGCAGGTGCAGGAACTGAGCCTGCAACTTGAAACAGCACGGGCAGAGATACAAAAGGGTGGAGCAGCCGAGGCAGCCTCTTTACGTGTGGCACAGGAAGAATCGATCCAGATCATTGAGCAGCTTCAGCAAGAAAACGCAGAATTGCGTTCTGGTAAAAACCTACAGCCTTCAGTGTCCTCTTCCCAAGTTGAAAAGGAACTTAAAACAACTCTGCAAGAAGTTGCGCGGCTTCAAAACCAGCTCGCAGAGGCAAATATAAAAGCGCACGAAATGGAAAAAGGACATGCGGCTACAAAAAGCACAGAACAGGCCGAAGTTGTCGCTTCCATTTCACAAGAATTGCGCCAGCCGCTTTCCTCCATTGTTGGGTACACAGACTTGTTGCTTGGCGAATCGGTGGGTATTCTTGGCGCATTGCAGAGAAAATTTGTGGAGCGGATCAAGGCTTCCACGGAGCGCATCCGCAGTTTGACGGATGATATGATCCAGATCACTACGCTGGAAAATGAGCTGAACGATCTCAAGCCTGAACCTGTAGACTTGAATTCGATCATCGATAATGCCATGTCCTACACAAGTACACAGGTGCGCGAGAAAAATATTTCCATTCACCTGGAATTGCCAAAGGTGCTCTCCCCCATTCAAGCAGACCGCGAGGCTTTACAGCAGATTTTGATTCATCTCTTGCAAAATGCCGGGGCGGCGACTCCGTTTGAGGGCACGGTCAGGCTCAAGGTCCAAACACAGAGCGAGAATAATCTGGATTACATCCTCATCCAAGTATCAGACAGCGGCGGGGGAATCGCATCCACTGATCTGCCGCGAGTGTTCACCCGTTTATACCGTGCAGACAATGTTCTCATTCAGGGCGTTGGCGATACGGGTGTGGGGCTTTCGATCGCAAAGGCACTCACCGAAGCTCATCACGGACGAATTTGGGTGGAAAGTGAGCAAGGCACCGGCTCTACATTTAGTGTGCTGCTGCCAATTGCCGGATCACTGGCTACCGAAAAAAATAGTGACACAAAAGGAAAGAAATGAACCAAGGCTTGCGCGATTTTGGCAACGCGCTCATGATCGCTACGCTCTCGATTGGTTTAATGGTGGGGGCGTTATCGATCTCGCTGGTGGAATTTGTCCCTGAGGCAGCTCCAACAGCAACCAGTGTTCTGCTTCCTTCACCGCTTCCGGTTACGGTTACATCCACAATCCCGCCTACTTTAACATTCCTTCCTACGGCCACTTTTTTACCAGGCTCAGAGACTCCAACCAACACTGCTGCTCCTACCAATACAAATGTTCCGCTTTCAAATAACTGCCCCGCGCCCGCCGGATGGGGACAAATATTCGTTCAGCCTAATGATACGCTGGATAGCCTGGCGGCGCGATACCGAGTAAGCAGAGATGAATTGAAAAAAGGGAATTGTCTGGTTGGTGATAACTTGATCGTCAACACCCTTTTATATGTTCCACCCGTCCCCACCAGTACAGTCCCCGGATGCACACAAGGCGCAGTTGGATGGATAAAAAACTATGTCGTAAAGTCAGGCGATACCATGTACGCCATTGCCACAAGCTACGGCACCACACCGGGGTTAATGAAAAGTGTCAACTGCCGGCCAAGTGACTTGATTTATGTGGGAGAACTTCTCTGGGTACCAATCGGCCCTACGCGTACACCCTTCCCAACACTGAAGCCGGGCGTAACAGCCACTCCATACCCAACGGAACAGCTCACTGAAACTGCACTACCATATACGGTCACTATTGAACCCAGTAATACACCGCTGCCACTAACATCCACCCCTGTGCCAACATCCTCGCCTCAACCAACACCCACCGCTACTCTGACTGCATTTCCATAAGAGTATTGTCTTACATACAATCCTCACTGAAACCTGACATTCATAGATGAAATCATTTAAGCACCTTTTGCCAGTGGTAATTCTTCTTATCTTGCTAACGGCATGTGGAACGGTTCCGCCTGCATCCGGGCAGAATGCTTTACCGTTTGTTCTTATTACTTCCGCGCCAAATTCAACGGCAACCCCAACTCCTTTTCAACCGTCACTAGTCACCCCAACCCTGCCTTCTTTATATTCCATTGATACAAACTCGGGGCAACTGATCCTCCCTACAGGGACACTATCTCCAACGCCAATGGCTCTCGCATCACCCACTGCCACGCCGGGCTTGAATCAGCTTTTCCCAACTCAGGCTGCACCGCCTGCTCAGGCAAATGTAGTAAACCCAACAGCGCTTCCCCCATTAACCGATAATGAAACAATAAACTTTCTACTTATCGGTTCAGACAAACGCCCAGGTTCTTCCTATCGTACTGACACATTGGTCATTGCCATCGTCTGGCCCAAAGAGGGACAGGTCTCGCTCATTTCCATTCCACGCGACCTGTGGATATATATTCCAACAGTTGGAATGCAACGCATCAACACCGCCTACCAAAGCGGCGAGATCGGAGATTATCTCGGCGGAGGCCCGGGCCTTTTAAAAGACACGATTGCATATAACCTTGGTATTCGCATTGACCACACCGCCATGGTCGAATTCGACGGCTTCCGCCGCATAGTCGATACACTTGGCGGCATTGAATTACCCGTCTCTTGCGCATACACCGACTGGCGATTGATCGACCCATCCTACGACCCAAACAACGAAGAAAATTGGTGGCTTTACACCGTTGGCCCAGGGCAGGTTCACATGGATGGCGACCTTGCCTTATGGTATGCCCGCTCCCGTTCCAAATCCAACGACTTTGACCGCGGACGCCGCCAACAGGAAGTACTGCGAACCATCTTCCAGAAAGCCCTGCAAACAGACACCTTTGGCAAAATACCACAACTTTATAACGACTTCTCCAGCACAGTTATCACCGACCTCAGCCTGCCAGATATGCTGCTCATGGCACCTTACGCCGTCAACTTCACCAATGCAAACATTCGCGGATACTTCATCAACCCTCCCCTCGTCAGCCCGTGGACAACTCCCGGCGGCGCCTCAGTCCTCCTCCCCAATGAAGAAGCGCTAAAACAAATGCTGGTCGAAGCCACCACCCTCTCCGCATATTCCGTCACACGCGAAACCATCACGGTAGAAGTACAAAATGGAGCCAGCTTTGAAACTCTGGAATCCCTCGCCGCCTCGCGCCTGAACTATGCCGGCTATCAAACCATTATTGGGACAGCCGACCGCCGAGACTATTCCAACTCTGTGGTAGTAGATTTCACGCCCGGGCAGGATCCTGCGCAACGACAAACGATCATCAATAGCCTTGGCCTGTATGCCGCAAATATAATTTCCCTACCCGATGCAAACAGCGCAGCCCAATACCGTGTCATCCTTGGCGCCGATTATGAGCCATGTTTCCAGCCGCAAGAACTGACCCACTAAACACTTCTTTCTGAGCTGCGCCATCCATTTTCCAAAAAATCCGCAGTTGACAACCCCCGCCAGATTCGCTAAACTATACGAAAAGACTATGCGCTATTGAGCAAGGATAAAACTATGGCAAAAGCAACTGATTCCGCACACATCAATTCAAAGACATTACTTCCCGCCGCCATCAACGGCTGGGAAATGTTCCTCTACGACCAGGGACGCTCTTCCAATACAGTAAAAGCATTCCTCTCAGACGTACGCCTGCTTAACCAATTCGTCGCGCCAGATCAATCCATTGGCGCAATTACCACAGACGATCTCAACCGCTTCTTCACCTGGATGGAAAAAGAGCGTGGTATTCCATGCAGCCCCAAAACCCTCTCACGGCGCATTACTTCGGTCAAATCCTTTTTCCGCTGGCTAAACCAACATGGCGCATTGGTTGTCGACCCTGCCGAAAAAGTTCTGCAACGCTCCGCCATCAGCCCCATTCCGCAGGTGCTAACCGAAAGCGAATACGAGGCCGTGTTACTCGCCGCAGACCGCCATCGCCGCGAAACAAAAGCGGATGCCCGTCCATATACTCTTGTTTATCTGCTGCTCATCACTGCCATCAAAAAAAGCGAGTGCCTCGGCATTCACATCAACCATATTGACCTTGATGCCAAGAACGGCCCTCACCTATTCGTCCGCTATGCCAGCCCAGCCAACCGATACAAAGAACGCAAAATAGATCTGGATGAGGATTGGATCGCCGCCTACAAAGAATACCTTGCCCAATATCAACCTGTCGATCAGGTCTTTGCGTGGTCACCACGCAGGCTCGAATATTTGTTGGAAGATATTGGCGAAGAGGCCGGCCTCACAAAACACCTGTCCTTCGATATGTGCCGCTGGACCTGTGCCCTGCGCGATTATCAAGCCGGCATTGAGGTGGATAAGATACGTCAAAAACTTGGCGTCTCAAAGATCCAATGGCGTGAGTTGTTCATCAAACTAAAACAATTAAATGGCGAAATAAAATAAAACCAAAATCCCGTTCACAGCGAACGGGATTTTTTCATTTAGAAGCTTTTTTCGGGTGGGCGGGAAATTGAAAGATAAAAGATCTTACGGGTTGCATCTGTCAACCGGTACGAGTGTGCAGGTCGATACCCTGGCACCCAAACGATCTCATCCCCCGCACAAAGCAAAGGCCAGCGGTCACGCGCACGCTGTGGCACCTTCGCATTCACAAAAAAGTCTGAAAGTTTCTGTGAGTGACCATTCATACCAAGCGGCGCAAAATGATCTCCATTACGGCGAGATCGTATCTCAAGCGTATCGGGTAAAGATGCCGCATCCAACCAGACTTGAAAATGGTCATCGTTTCGTTCAGCTTGCTCTCTGGCTAATGCAGGGAGATGCCAACGCTCGCAACTGATCTTCCAGCCGCCTGCCAGCAGAACCTGCCCATGAGGTGCAACGGATATTGGCGTCTCGCCTGGCATCTGAGGCCATAGATCAAATGGCAGTTCAGCATCCAGTGTGCCAATATAAATAAAGTTTGACTCGCGAAACATGCGTAAGCCTGCTTTCAAATCTACACGTGAAGAAGGCCCGCCATGTTTAATAAGATTGGTAGCGCGCTCAAGCACAGAGAAGGTGACATCCACGCCTGGGCGAAGATCCTGCATGGCTTGTTTGACCAAATTCCGTTGGAGTCCGAGCGAGCAGCTTGAGAGCAGGGAATAGTCAAAGGTGATGGATTCATTATCTGAGGCGAGCACGGTCTGCTTCCATGCAGTGTCAAGAGTTTCCATCACAAATGTATAGTCGCCTTTCAGCGATTGAGACATGCGTAAAACTGCTTCGCGAAATTTCGGATTGTATGTTTCCAGGTTGGGAATTAAAAGATGCCGAATGCGATTGCGTTGGAAATTCAGAGAATCGTTGCTCGAATCATAATGCGGGCGCAAGCCATTGACAGCGCAATACACAACTGTTTCCTCGCGCCACAGGTCAAGCAATGGTCTCACCACTGGAATGGCCGAGTCAAATATAGGGATGATAGCCCGATAGGACATTCCTTTTAGTCCGGTGATACCGCTGCCGCGTAAGAAGTGCATCAATACGGTCTCAACTTGATCGTCTGCTGTATGCCCAACTGCAACTGCCTGAGCATTGTATTGGCGGGCTAGTTTGAACAAAAAGCGGTAACGCAGGTTTCGAGCTGCCTCTTCGATGGACTGTTTATGGGTTTCAGCATAGGCTCGTACATCTGCGCCATCGACGTAACACGCGAGCATTAACCTATTGGCGGTCTGTTCAACCATCCGCGCATCGGAGGCAGACTCGGGGCGAAGTTGATGATCGAAATATGCGACAATGACAGGATAACCTGCTTTGCGCATTGTTTCCATTAAACACAAACTATCTGGCCCGCCAGAAACGCCAACAACAATGGGACGGTCTTTTGACAGCCCGCACTCGTTCTTCAGTATGTCTTCAATATTCTCTAGCATTGCTGCGATTTATTTTCAAACAAGCTGATACAGTTCAACCAATACCCCGCCTGTTGACTCTGGGTGAATAAATGCGTACTTTTTTCCATCTGCGGCGATACGCGGCTCTTCGTTAATAAGCCGGATATCTTTTGCTTTAAGCTGTTCCATCATTCCATCAATATCATCCACTTCAAGGCAGAGATGGTGCATACCGGGGCCGCGCTTGGCAAGATATTTTGCAATACCCGAGTCGTCCGTGGTCGGCATCACCAGTTCAACTTCGGCTCCGGCAATGGGCAAAAAAGCGACTTGTGATTTTTCTGCAGGGACATCACGCAGTTCGTGAAGTTGAATCCCCAACGCGTCCCGCCAGAATTTGAGGGATTTATCCATATCGTCCACTACGACTGCGACGTGATTGACAGCTTTGATCGTGGGCATAAATTATTCTCCGTTTGTACGTTCGAATTTAGTACTTTGATTTTACTCCAGTATCTCAACCGCCACGGACAGTGCCAACTTTGCCCACTCGGCGTACATTTTGCCAGAGGGATGCAAGCCATCGCCTGCAATTAGGGTTGGGTCGTTCACGGCCTCGCGGGAGACGGGAGTCACATCCACATAGTGGACACCAGCCTTTTGAGATTCTTCGAGGTTGATCGCGTTGTAGGCATCGATATCAGCGGCGATTTGTGTAGTGTCTTTGCCCCAGGCGAAAGGTGTAACTCCCCAATCGGGAATGGACAGGACAATGACATGTTCTGGATTCCCACCTGCATATTCAATGGATTTCTCCAGCAAGAACCGAAATTCCTCGCGGTATTCGTTGATGTCGTATCCGCGGTATTGATTGTTGACACCGATCAACAGGGAGACCATGTCGTATGTCCCTTGCGGGTTCGCGGCTTGAATTCCCTGCCAAAGTTCGCTCGTTGTCCAACCAGTGCGGGCGATGATGGTGACATCAATTTCTTTTGATGAATTTACGAGTGCAACCAGTTGATTGGGCCAGCGCTCTTCTTCTGCCACGCTTTCGCCAATGGTGTAGGAATCTCCCAAAGC
>CAZHOX010000042.1:0-10223 GCA_964534345.1 uncultured Anaerolinea sp. | reverse complement strand
TCAAGCATTTTCACGCCAGCCCATGAATCTTTATACAGGTGACGGGTGCGTTCAATTTGGAAACGCATGAACTGACGCCAATTTTCTGTAACTCGTCCCTCGGCAATGTCCTGCTCGCGGATACCGTATTGGATGAGTTCTTCGCGTGGAAGATAGAGACGCCCATTGCGGTAGTCCTCCCCCACATCGCGTAGGATGTTGGTCATTTGCAGAGCCACGCCGAGTTTGATGGCGTACTTCACAGCGTCGTGACCTTTGAAGCCAACAATGTACATGCTCATCAATCCAACGGTGGATGCAACTCCGTAGCAATATGTGGCGAGATCATCAAAGGTTTGGTAACGCGTTTGGGAAAGGTCACGGGCTACGCCATCGATCAGTTGCAGGGCGTAGTGGCGCGGGATATGGTATCGGGTGAGGGTATCTGCCCATGCGGCAGCGACCAGGTCATCGGTTGAGGAAGAGGCGGTTTGAACAATATTTCGCCAGTAGTCCAATTCAAAGTCGCGATCTTTTTTGGATTCGACCTCATCCACAATATCATCCACAGTACGGCAGAAGGCATACAAGGCACGGACAGCGGAGCGCTTTTCTTCGGGAAGCAGCCCAGAGGCAAAATAGAAAGATTTGCTGTGTTCGGCGGTGATGGTCTCGGCTTGTTTGTAGGCGTTGCGCATGGCAGCATCGCCAGCCCAATATGAGAAAAACGGTCGAGTGGAAGGGTGCGGGATGTGCCCAGCGAGAGCGAGCAGTTGGTGTTCCCAGTTGGCATGTGCTTGCATTTTATCTTCTCCTCGTGTGAACTTTCAAAAGTAGGTCTAAACGATGATTGAAATTTTACAGGATTCGTCTTATTTGTCAAGGTTTTGCAAAGATATTGATAAAACCTTGACAAATAATAGACAAGCAGTAGAATAGCACTATACCTGTGACCTGCCCCTGAAAAATCAAGGAGAAACAAATGACCAAAAGACAAACAGCCGTAGTGATCGGCGCGGGAATCGGCGGAATTGCCACCGCTGCCCGCCTCGCAAAAAATGGATATGAAGTAACTGTGCTCGAAAAGAACGAGACGCCCGGCGGGCGCTGCAATCAGATTCTCCGCGATGGACACCGCTTCGACATTGGCCCGACCCTGTTTCTGATGCCCGAAGTTTGGGAGGAAACCTTTGCCGCTCTCGGCGAAAAAATGAGCGACCATCTCGACCTGCGCCGCATTGACCCGACATACAAAGTCCACTTTGATGATGGGCTGGAACTGGAATTGACATCCGACATTGGCAAAATGCAGACCCAACTCGAAAAAGTGGAAAAGACCGCCTTTACTGGTTTTCTGAATTACATTGCCGAAGGCAGCAAGCATTACAAAATTTCGCTTGAGAAATTTGTGGGTCGCAACTTCTTCAACATCTTTGAATATTTCAGCCTTTCCAACCTGCCGTTGATCTTTCAACTCAAGGCGTTGGGCAAGCACTACAAGAACACCAGCCGCTTCTTCAAAGATGAACGCTTGAAGGCAGCCTTCACTTTCCAAAACATGTATTTGGGATTAAGCCCCTACGATGCCCCAGCCACCTACTCCCTGCTGCAATACACAGAGTTGGCGGAAGGTGTTTGGTATCCCATGGGCGGGATGTACGCCGGCATTCAGGCGCTCACCAAGGTTGCTGAGAAACATGGCGTGAAATTTATTTACAACGCGCCAGTGAAACGCCTGCATGTGAATGATACAAAAGTCGTCGGTGCTGAGCTTGAAGATGGCCGTCAATTCCATTCTGATATTTTTGTCGGCAATGCAGATTTGCCGTATATTTACGATCAACTGCTGCCCGACCGCGCCGAAGCGAAAAAGCTCGTAGAAGAAAAACTCTACACTTGCTCCACCATCATGTTTTACTGGGGAACAAAGAAGGAATATCCGCAGATCGCGCATCACAACATTTTTCTCGGCGGCGATTACAAGGCTTCTTTCGACCAAATTTTCAACAATCACACGTTGCCCGAAGAACCATCTTTCTACGTTCACGCGCCGAAGCGCACCGACCCCGCCGCCGCGCCCGCTGGACAGGACACGCTTTATGTTTTGGTACCTGTTGGTCATCTCGATGCACGCAGCAAGCAAGATTGGGAAGCTCTTGTCAAACGCGCCCGTGAAACCGTATTGACCCGCCTCGCAAAAGAATTGGGCGTGACCGACCTCGAGCAGAATATCAAGTTTGAGATGGTGTACCAGCCCAAGGTGTGGAAAGAGCGTTTCAACCTCGTCAACGGAGCGGCGTTTGGGCTGAGTCACAACTTTTGGCAGGTTGGGTATCTGCGTCCGCACAATCGCCACAAGCAATACAAGAACCTGTACTTCGCAGGCGCATCCACACACCCCGGCACGGGGCTTCCAATTGTCTTGCTTTCTGCCCGCTTAACAACTGAGCGAATCCTTAAAGAAGAAGGTACAATAGCTGTGCAAAAGGTGGTCAAACCCACCCTAAACCCAGCCTAAGGATGTAAGCATGTTCAGCAAATCCCCTGCCTTTAACTTGAAAGCCGTTTTACTCGAAACCGGTCTCGCCGCCGACACATTGCGCGCCTGGGAACGCCGCTACGGATTACCCACGCCAAACCGCAGTGCGGGCGGGCATCGTTTGTATTCGCAATACGATATTGAGACGATTAAATGGCTGATAGCAAGACAGGCAGAGGGACTCTCCATCTCCCGCGCTGTGGAAATGTGGAATGAACACACCGCCTCAGGGCTGGACCCGTTGGCTGGTTACACATCTTCAAGCTTTTCCTCCGCTCTGGCATCTTCTGCCAGCGCCGCCCCAGATACCACGCTGGACATGATCCGCGCACAATGGATCAACGCCTGCATGAATTACAGCGAAGCAAATGCCGAGCAGGCACTCAACAAAGCTTTCTCCATTTTCCCTGTCGAATCCGTGTGCATGGAAGTGCTGCAAAAAGGCATGTCTGAGATCGGCGGGCTTTGGTACGAGAATCGTGCATCTGTTCAACAGGAACATTTTGCATCTGGGTTAGCCATGCGCCGCTTGGACGCGCTGCTAAGCGCATCCCCCACCCCCACACGCCCGCAGACTGTGTTGATCGGCTGCCCGCCCGGAGAATGGCACACATTCACCCCGCTGATGCTCTCTCTCTTCCTACGCCGCCGCGGACTGAATGTGATCTATCTCGGCGCAAATGTCCCCACAGAGCGCTTTGAGGAAACCGTTGCCAAAATAAAAGCAGATCTGGTCATTCTGGTTGCTCAATCACTCACCAGCGCGGCTACTCTGCAAACAACTGCCTTCTCCCTGCTTGGGCTGAATATTCCCATCAGCTACGGCGGGCGCATCTTTATCATGCGCGAGAGTTTGAAAGAGTATATCCCCGGGCATTATCTCGGCAACGCGGTCAATAGCTCAATTGAGCATGTTGAAAAAATACTAAAAAGCAAAGACAAGGTGAAAGAGGCAAAGGCTATTTCACAGGAATACACTGCCGCGCTGCATGCTTTTACCTCACGCCGCTCTCATATTGAAAACACGATCAGAGAAATTATCCAGCCGCTCTCCATTGACCCGGAACACCTGAATACAGGCGTTCACTTTCTGGGAGATATCATCGCCGCCGCTTTGCAATTTGGAGATATGGAACATGTCTCTGATGAAGTGGAATGGTTGAAGGTCTTGCTGCAATCCCATCAGCGGCCTGCACACGAATTGAAAGATTTTATGACCGGTTATTCTCATGCCGTAGACAAACATATCAATGGAGCCGGAAAACCGATCAAAGCCTGGCTTCGCGCACAGGCAAATACATAAAAGGAAATCATGATCCGTATCGTTACAGACAGCACTTGTGATCTACCTGAAGAAGTTACAAAACAACTAGCCATTACAGTCGTCCCGCTGCATATCAACCAGGGCGATAACACATTTTTGGATGGCATTGATCTCTCGCGAGAAGATTTTTACAAACGGCTGCCTGACTACGATCCTTCACCATCCACGGCTACCCCCGGCCCGGATGCCTTTCTAAAAGCCTATGAGCGGCTTGCAGATGAAGGTGCGCAAGCCATTCTTTCCATTCACATTTCTGAAACATTAAGCGCCACCATTAATGCGGCACGCATTGCAGCAGAACAGTTTAAGCGTATTCCCGTCACTGTGTTGGATTCGAGCCAGTTGAGTTTAGGAACTGGCTTTCTGGTGGAGAAGGCGGCACAAATGATTCAGCTTGGGAAAAAGGTTGAGGAAATTGTATCCAGCTTGCAGGGCGTGATGAAGCGTACGTACGTGTTCGCATCGCTCAAGACGTTGGAATATCTCCGCCGCAGTGGACGTATGAATTTTGCCATCGCTAAATTTGGAGAATTGCTTCAGATCAAACCGCTGCTGCACATGAACATGGGCAAGGCATCTGCGCATCGCACACGCACACAAAAACGCGCGACCGCGCGCCTGCTGGAATGGCTAAATGAATATGCTCCATACGAAAAACTGGCGATTGTTCATGCTGGGGTTCACGAAGAAGCGAAAGCCTTGTACGAACAAGTACGTTCTTTCTTCCCACATGATGAAGTTCTGATCGTTCAAATTACCCCCGCTCTTGGCGCTCATCTTGGCATTGGCGCGCTTGGGTTTGCCTGCATCTCAAAGGAATAAAAATGAAACTTGCAAAGATCATCTCCATCCTCGGCATGGCTGCCATGACCGCCGTATTAATATACGGTTTTACCGCCGGTGACTTCTTCGGCGAAGGCAGCAAGTTGTTTGCAATGCCATGGGGCATTGTCTCTCTTGTTGATCTGTACACAGGCTTCACCCTTTTCTCTGCATGGATCATCTACCGCGAAAAATCTCTGCCGGTTGCCATTCTGTGGACGGTTGCCATGATGACCCTTGGCTTCTTCGCAGGCAGTGTGTATGCGTTTGTTACTCTGCAAAACAGCAATGGCGACTGGCGCAAATTCTGGCTCGGTAAACACGCGTAAAAATGAAACAACCGAAATGGCGCGAACTGCTGGATGAATTTCGTACAGTTTTTTCAGGACGAAATTCTTTTTTAGATGCGATCCTGCCGCCGATCATTTTTCTTCTGGTCAATGGCCTGGTCAGTTTTCAGGCGGCAATGGGATGTGCATTGGCGGTCTCGGTTGTAACTGCCATTGGACGAATCATTCGCAAACAATCGTTGTGGTACGCGCTGGCAGGTGTTGGAAGTGTGGCCGTTGCTATCGGCATCGCATGGTTTCTCGGCAAGTCTGAAGGATTTTTTCTACCTGGACTTATCAGTGGGAGTATGACCTTGCTGTTGACGATAGTCAGCCTGGTCATCCGCCGCCCCATGGTGGCTTGGACAAGTTTCATCGCCCGCCGCTGGCCGTTGGATTGGTACTGGCACGAGAAAGTGCGGCCTGCTTACAGCGAAGTGACATTCGCATGGTCGATCTTCTTTGCCGCCCGACTGTTTTTACAATTCTCGCTTTTTCAAAACGAGAATGTTAATTCACTGGCCGTAACAAACTTTTTCACGGGCTGGCCTGCAACGATCCTTTTATTAGTATTCAGTTATCTCTACGGCACATGGCGGCTCGCAAAACTTAGCGGCCCCAGCGTGGAAGAGTTCCGCAACAATGCTCCGGCTCCGTGGCAAAGTCAAAGACGCGGATTTTAGTATCTGGTTATAAAACTTCACACAAGGAAAAATATCGCTCATGAAAAAATCTGACCGCAATTCTCTCGTGATCTTTTTTGTCGTCATCATCATTGGATTTCTGGTCGCTTTGGCTGGAAGTCAGCATGGGGCTGTACTTGCTGGATTTCCACTTTTTGGAGTCTCTGTTGGGCTGGCATTTCTGGTTCAGTGGCTGGTATTTATTCCATCGTACTGGTTTCAAACCGAAAAATTCTTCGACCTGACAGGCAGCCTCACATACATCTCAGTAACAATACTTGCTGTTTTATTCAGCCCTGTGATCGATAATCGGTCTCTGCTGCTGGCAGGGCTGGTAGTGATCTGGGCCATTCGCTTGGGGAGCTTTCTCTTCCGCCGCATTCAAAAAGCAGGCAAAGATGACCGTTTCGATGAGCTCAAGCCGTCCTTCTTCCGTTTTCTGAACGTGTGGACAATTCAGGGATTGTGGGTCACATTTACAGCGGCGGCGGCTCTGGTTGCAATTACAACATCTGTCCGCAAAGAGTTGGATGTATTTGCGCTGGTGGGTTTTCTACTTTGGGCTTTCGGCTTTGCGTTTGAAGTCATCGCGGACTCACAGAAAAGCCGTTTCAGCGCAAACCCCGCCAACAAAGGCAAATTTATTCAAACGGGACTTTGGTCTCGATCGCGCCACCCCAACTATTTTGGCGAGATCATACTTTGGGTTGGCATTGCGATCATTGCATTGCCTGTACTGCAAGGCTGGCAATGGGCAGCCATGATCTCCCCGCTTTTTGTCACTCTGCTTCTTACCCGCGTAAGCGGCATTCCACTGCTTGAAAAGAAAGCCGATACAAAATGGGGCGGGCAGGAAGACTATGAAACCTATAAAAAGAATACGCCGGTATTAATTCCACGCTTGTAATTTTCAGGAAAACAATGGTCATTCAAATTCTACAAATCACCGCAGCAGTTGGGACGATACTAACGGGGCTGGTTTCTCTGTTCAAGCCAGAGTCTGTTACAGGGTTTACGGGCCTCCGTCCCGAAGGTGGACGCGGAATCACCGAGATCCGCGCCGTGTTAGGCGGATTCTTCATCGCACTTGGCGCTGCGCCGCTTCTCCTCAATTCGCCCATCGCATACATGATGCTGGGTATTGCTTATCTGGTCGTTGCTCTCGTACGTGGAATCTCCATGTTCGTAGATAAATCCATCAGTCAATCCAACATCATCAGCTTGATCGTTGAAATTATCTTCGGAGCTATATTGGTCATCTAACATGAATCGCATCGAACTCGACACTCCAGCCCCAAATTTCACACTGGTAGATTTCAAGGAAAATGAAATAAGCCTTTCAGATTTCAAAGACAAAAAGAATGTTCTTCTGGTTTTCAATCGCGGTTTTTTCTGACCCTACTGCCAAAAGCACATGGCGCAGTTGCGCCGCGATTATGAAAAATTTTTAGAGCAAGACACAGAAGTTATAGTGATCGGGCCTGAAAGCGCAGCGGCTTTTGCAGAATATTGGCAGAAACACAAACTGCCGTTTATTGGACTGCCCAACCCCAGGCACACTGTTCTAAAGCAGTACGGGCAGGAAGTGAATCTTTTCAAACTAGGTCGTATTCCTGCGCAGGTGATCATCGACAAAAAAGGAATTGTGCGCTTTGCCCACTATGGACACAACATGAGCGACATTTCATCGAACGAGGATATTCTCGATCTCTTGAAAATGATAGAGGAAGAAGTATCAGGCGTATCGCAGCAATAAAGAGGATGCATGCAGACTAAAAGCAACACAAAAAAAAATACATTGAACATTATCCTTGGCAGCGTACTTATCTCTGCCGCGCTGACCGCTGTGATCGGTTTTACCGCTGCCAGCCTAACCCGTTTTGAGGTCGTTGGGCATACCGTCGCTTTTGCCTATCCCTGGCGTTTGGTAGAGCATAGTGACATGGCTCAGATCACCGCATGGCTCGGTTACATTCTCCACAACTTGAGCGTGTGGGGATTGATCTGGTATGCCAAACGAGAGAATCCAAAATACACAAGCAATCTGCAATGGTTCAACTGGGCATTGATCGCCGTAAATATCGTGTTCGCGCTTTTACATGTGGTTCAAACACAGATATGGTATGACGGTCTCGCACAGGATGTGCCAGAGATCACAGCCCTCGGCTCGGTAGCGGTCATGCTGATGATCATCATCATTCTTGAAACTCCACGCCGTGGATTGATCTTCGGCAAGAAGTTCAAATTCCACACCGCATTTATTGACATCGTCAAGAAATATCACGGCTATCTTTTTGCGTGGGCTATCATCTATGATTATTGGTACCACCCCACTGCCAACACCTTCGGCCATTTGATGGGCTTCTATTACAACTTCCTCATCATTGCCCAATCCGCGCTGATCTTCAACCGCACACATTTGAACAAATATTGGACATTCTTCCTCGAAGCCTTCGTCCTCATTCACGGTGTTGCAGTTGCCATCTTCCAGGGACAGGCATTCTGGCAGATGTTTGCCTTCGGCTTCGGCGCGATGATCATTCTGACTCAGATGTACGGCCTCGGATTAAGCACCTGGACCAAACGTGGACTCTCCATTGGCTTTCTGGTTGGCACGGTTGGAATCTACGCCTATATGGGTCGGCTCGGGGCCTTGAACGAAGTCATTCGCATTCCAATGATCGACTATCTCTTTATCTTTGTCATCTATGGCCTGTTCCTGCTCATCAATTGGTTCGTCAATTTATTCAAGCGCGAGCCTGAGACTGTAACAATTTCAGGAACTGATTAATTCATGAAACTCAAAAACAAAGTTGTCGTCGTGACTGGTTCCACTCGTGGATATGGCTACGCCATTGCCGAATCTTTTCTCGAAGCCGGAGCAATCGTCGCTGTGACCGGGAGAAGTCAACAGGCAGTGGACAGCGCATTGGCCAGTCTCCAGCCCAAAGGGCGTGTGAGCGGATTCGTCATGGATGTCGGCGAAGAGGAACAAGTCTATAAATTGGTGGATGATGTCGTCAAGGAATTTGGTCACATTGATATTTGGATCAACAACGCAGGCTATTCCAATGCTGCGGGCATGATGCTAGATATGAATCCGCAGGATGCTTTGGATATGTTTCTCTCCAATGACCTCGGTCTGCTGAGATGTACGCAAGCCATCATGCACCACATGCTGCCGCGCAAGCAGGGACTGTTGGTAAACATTTATGGCAATGGAAGTTTTCTGCGCCCAGCATCTCCCACTGGACTCTATGGCGCAACCAAGGCGTGGGTCACATCCTTCACGCGCAGCCTTGCGAAAGAACTCAAAGGTAGCGGCATACAAATTCTTGGCTTCAGCCCGGGCATGATGACCACCGACATGCTCACCAGCCCCATTGTGATCGGCGAACGCGGCAAGGAAATGTTGAAGAACTTCGGTTTTGTGCTGCGCTTTCTGGGGCAACCCGCCAAATATGCCGCAGACAAATTGGTAAAGAGCGTTGCAAGCAATCGCAAGGAATTTTCTGAAATCAAACTATTCAAACCGTGGACTCCCCTTCTCGGCCTGATCCGCGTTGGATGGGAGAACATCACCAAAACCGGCAAAACACCTGAATTTAAATTGCACTATCAGGAAACGTATCGATCCAAATATCTAAAAGGAAAATATGAATAACAAGCGTCTCTTCTCAATTATCTTAGTCGTATTCATTGATCTGCTCGGCTTCAGCCTCATCCTGCCGCTGCTACCGTATTACGCCGAAACCTTCAAAGCCAACCAAACTGTGACAGGAATCCTGATCGCCTCCTACGCACTGATGCAGTTGATCGGCGCCCCCATCCTTGGCCGCCTCTCCGACCGCTTCGGACGCCGCCCGATCCTGCTCATCAGCGTCTTCGGCACCTTCCTTGGCTTTTTGCTGCTCGGCTTCGCCAACGCCTTATGGATGCTTTTCGCCAGCCGCATATTAGACGGACTGACCGGCGGTAACCTCAGCGTGGCTCAGGCGTACATCTCCGATGTCACCGACGAAAAATCCCGCTCCAAAGGGCTTGGCATGATCGGCGCCGCCTTCGGACTTGGCTTCATCATTGGCCCTGTCACTGGCGGACTTCTCAGTCAATGGGGATATGCCGTGCCTGCTTTTGCCGCCGCTACAATCTCATTCATCAACCTCATTTTGATCTACACCTGGCTTCCCGAATCACTCACCGAAGAAAAACGCAGCCAGATGACCGAAAAGAAACCAGCCGTTACTTTACAAGCCTTGCTGGTTGCATTCCAACGTCCCTTCACCGGCTCGATCCTCATTACCCGCTTTTTCTTTGGCTTGGCCTTCGCCATTTTCCAAACCATCTTCTCGCTGTACGCACTTGCAAAATTTAATCTCACCGCACGTGATACAGGCTTTGTACTCACCTATGTTGGCGTGCTCTCTGTCATCGTGCAGGGATTTCTCGTTGGCCGTCTCACCAGCCGGTATCGCGAAGACGTTCTCATCACTGCCTCCGTTGTCTTAATGGGAATTTCATTGCTCGGCTGGGCATTCGCTCCATCC
>CAZHOX010000041.1:11144-20134 GCA_964534345.1 uncultured Anaerolinea sp. | reverse complement strand
GCGGAGGGCATCATGTGAGGCAGGTCTGTGCTTTTATCGCGGAGGTGATTGTCAAAGTCGAAACGCAAGGCGCCTTGGATGCAAGCAGGTTCTTCCTGCGAATCATTAGCCCCGACAGGGGTGAGAGGTTTCATGCTGGCATCAAGAATGACGAGGTTTTCGGCGTTGAAGTTTTCAGCAAGCCATTGAACGGTTACGAGCGAAGAGGGGATTTGTACGGTTGGCATGGTTTCTCTTATTTATTTGGAGTCACTACAAATGAGATTTGATAGTCTGAGTCGTTGATCTCGCTGGAACGTTTGATGGGATAGGGCAAAACAGCTTTTACTTGAATGATGTAGCCTTCAAATTCTACACGGTCTTGAATGCCTTCGAAAGACATGTCTGGTGTGCGGCCATCGTTGCCTGTGAAGGTTTGCAGGGCGAATTCGGCGGGGGCATTTTCTGTGCTTTGGATGGAGATGCTCAACGAAACAGGTCCACTCATGGCGCATTCAATTTCCAGAGGGCAGCGTTCATCGCTTGTGATGGCAATGAGTTTTAGGGTGAGGTCTGTGCCGAGGATGGCAGCAGATTGGCCTGGGCGTAGGACAAATTCGTCGCTGACAGAGGCAGTTATCGGCGGAGGGGGAGGCGCTGCCTGGCATGAGGTTAATGCGATTAAGAGGAGAATGAGTAGGAAGATGAATCTGCCATTCAGAAAAATTTTGTTAATTGAGAACATGGATCGACTCTCTTGTTAGTATGTTGCGTATTTGACGTCGTTCTTTCCGTGGTTTTTTACAGAGTACATCATTTTATCTGCCATGCCAATGATCTCATCCACAGTAAATTGCGGAGCGTTCAACGTGATAACGCCAATGCTGAATGTGACCGGCCACTTATTCGTTATCATCTCTTCCATCATTTTTTGCTGCATTTTGGAAATTGCAGCGCGGGCTGTATCTGAATCCACTTCTGGGAGCAGGATCGCAAATTCATCACCTCCCACACGGGCAATGATATCTGTTTTGCGTATGTTTCTTTGTATGTTGTGTGAAATGGCTCGCAGTACCTTGTCTCCGAACGTGTGACCGAAGGTATCGTTGATGGTTTTGAAATTATCGATATCAATAAATGCCACGGTGAACGGACGCTGATATCGGATCGAGCGGTCGAGTTCTCGTTGGGCCACATCGTGAAACGAGCGGGTGTTCAATGCGTCGGTCAGAAAGTCTGTGCGGGCATGCTTTTTTTCCTGTTCCAGACTTCGAATAAGCAGAACAGGCAGAAGGAAAAATCCAAGGCGAATAATGGCATTCCAGAAATAAATGAACGAACTTGAATATTGCGGGGCTGAGATGACTTCAATAAATAGCCATAATCCAGAACTGATACATGCAATCGCTATCCCAATATTGCCATTGACCATCCATGTGAATAGAAAGATTGGGATCAAATAAAAAATGGAAAAGGAAAGCTCTGTGCCCGTTTCAAAATCAAGAAATGCCACGGTTAACAGAAGGAGAATCCCCACGATGACCCAGAAAGGTTTGCCGGCTTTTTCAAGAATAAAAATGAGCTTTGCCATTTGTCGCTCCATTTTTTGACCGTCTATAAATACTTATAAAATAAAAAGGCGCACATCTTTTGCAGCTTGGGATGTGCGCCTCGTTTTTCATTTTTTATCCATGCCTGCTCATGAACCGTTCCATCCGCAGGAGTGCTTCTTCGATCTTTTCATACGCTGTTGCGTAACAGGCTCGCACGAAACCATCTCCGCCGGGGCCGAAGGCATTCCCCGGTACAACGGCAACTCCTTCTTCCCGCAGGAGAGATTCTGCGAAGGTCTCATCGTCCATCCCAGAAGCCTTGATATTTGGGAATGTGTAAAATGCGCCTTTGGGCTCAAAGGTTGAGAGGCCAAGGCGGTTCAACCCATTTACTAAAAGTCTGCGGCGGCGGTCATACTCTGTCACCATTTCTTGCACGTAGGGTTCGCCCGTCTTCAGCGCTTCAATAGCGGCATCCTGCGCTGTGGTCGGTGCAGACATGATGGTGTATTGGTGAATGCGTACAAGTCCTTTAATAATGTCCGCGGGTCCGCAGGCATAACCGATGCGCCAGCCGGTCATTGCATAATCTTTTGAAAAGCCGCCCAACAGAACCGTGCGCTGGCGCAGAGATTCATCCAGAGCGGGGAAACAGACATGTTCAAAGTCATACACAAGGCGGTCATAAATTTCGTCTGATACAACGATCAGGTTATATTGTTCTGCGATCTTGCCGATCTCCAACATCACCTCGCGCGGGGCCACAGCACCGGTTGGGTTGGATGGATAACCAATAAAGATAACCTTGGTACGCGGTGTGATGGCTTTGCGAATATCGTCAGGGTCAACGGTGAAATCATTTTCAAGGCGTGCAGGAATTTCGATCGGCACACCGCCAGCCAGAATCACCTCCGCTTGATACGAAACAAAACAAGGCGTTGGGATGATAACTTCATCTCCCGGTTCAAGAATGGCTGTGAACGTTAAGTACAACGCCTCAGAAACACCCACTGTCGCTACGATCTCGCTGGCGGGGTCATACTTCACTTTATATAATTTTTGTAAATTATCAGCAACACCCTGACGCAATTCGATCTTGCCAGAGTTGGATGTGTAATGCGTTTCACCGTTTTGCAGCGAGCGAATCCCTGCATCCAGAATTGGCTTGGGGGTCGTGAAATCGGGTTCGCCGATCCCCAACGAGATCACATCCTTCATGGTCGCGACAATATCGAAGAACTTGCGAATGCCGCTGGGCTTCAACCCTGCCACACGTTTTGAAAGTCTTTGTACTTCTTTGATTTCCTGCATTGAGCCTCCTGTTAGATTGGTTGTACGTTCCAGTCATCTGAAATTTCGTGATACGTTAATTCAAAAGCAAGCCCGTTCACTGTCTTTACACGAAATCCTTTTTCACCCGGGCCATGCCAGCGTGAAATGATCTCCGCAATTTCATATCGGCGTCCCTGCCAGATCAAGGAAAGGGGACGTTCCGCATATTCCGTATCTGAGCGGCATTCAACGGCTTCCATAACTCATAAAAGGATGGAACTCGTATCACCGACATTTAATTGCATGATGTGACCATCGCCTCTTCCTTTAACTTTAGCCTGCTTGCCGATCAACGAGCGGCTCAACGCTGAATCATTGATCTCGCAATCCGCTTCGAGAATACTCTCCGCGATCTGCGAATTCTCGATCTTGCAATTCGCGCCGATCGAAGCAAAAGGTCCAATAGTGGAGTTGGATATCTCAGCCGACTCATGAATCGCCACAGGCTCCACAACCTTCACATTTACACCTTTAAACTTGCCAACCTTTGAACCTAGTTTTTCCAGCAGAATCTTATTCGTGTCCAATGTTGCTTCAATGGTGCCTGTGTCCAGCCAGGTGCTAATCCTCTGGGTTCGCACTTTCGCTCCGCTTTCGATCATGATGGAAATGGCGTCTGTCAGGAAGTATTCGTTCTTCAACATCACACCGCGTTTCATCTGGTCGTCAATGGCGGTCAATAGATCGTCGGCGCTTTTAAAGTAATAACACCCAACCACTACAAGGTTATTGTCCATGCTTTGGGGCTTCTCAATGAAGCGCTTCACCCAGCCGTCTGAGCCTTCTTGCGCTACGCCAAAGCGGCGCGGATCTTCCACCGGCATTACCCATGCCACTCCATCCGCTTCTTCTGTTGAGAGGAAGGAGAAGTCTGTTTCCATTAATGTGTCTGAAAAGCACATGATCATTGGCCCATGCAGGTATTCGCGTGCCAACGCCAGCGCATGTGATTGTCCCTTCATCTCATGCTGCACCACGTAGTGCGCTTTGAGTTCGGGATAATTTTCTTTTATAAAAGCTGGAATCTGCAATTCACCCAGAAATGGCCCAACGATAAAGATGAACTCGGCGTTCTCAGGGTCTGGCAGCGATTTGAACATATCCAGTAAATGCTCAAGCGATGTTTTACCCGCCACACTGACAAGCGGTTTGGGCTTGCTCCAGGTATGTGGTCTCATGCGTGTGCCCCAGCCAGCCATTGGAATGACGATCTTTAGAGATTCATTTGTCATGGTTGATGTCCATTTTGAGAGTGAATTTTTTATCTGGCTGTATTATACCGTCTGCAAATCCCCCGTTGAATTATTATGAACTGTTGAAAGGATATTACCATTCTCCAAACTTGTCTGTGGTGCCATTCTCTCTATACTCTTCCAATAGCTTGCGGTGAGAAGCAAAGGTGTTTTCGGGCAATGCGTTCAATGGAAAGCGGCGCATCTCTGCGATCTCGCCATCTGACTTTCCTGTGAATTTGAAATTTTTGCATAAAAAAACCGTTGTATGGTCTGTCTTCCATTGAACGAAACTTGAAAAGACACCCAGCAGAGATATATCCAATAGTTCGGCTCCGGTTTCCTCACGAGCTTCACGGTACGCAGCGTGTTCAAGGGTTTCGTGTCGTTTGACCCCGCCGCCGGGCATGAACCAGCCAGGCAGGTAGGTATGGCGTATCAACCATACTTCATTGTCTTGAAGCATCATTACCCGTACGCCCATGCGCACGGGACGGAAAATGAAGCAATAGACTTTAAATCCGAAATACAGGATTTTGAAATACATTTATGAATGTCCCAGAACTGGATGCGGTTGATAGGCTTCTTCCAGATTTTTGATCTCATCTTCAGATAACTGGATATCCAGAGCTGCAATTGCTTGATCCAAATGCTCGATCTTGCTGGACCCGATAATGGGTGCCGTGATATGGGCTTTGCTCAACACCCAAGCCAATGCGATCTGCGAAGCAGATGCGTTATGTCCCTTTGCCGCTTCTGCTGCGCGCTCGGCGATGACAAAATCCTCTTCGCGGAAGTAGAGTTGGTCGGCGAATGGGTCGCTTTGGGCGCGCGCCGTTTCACCGCCTCCGCCGCGTTTGCGGTTGCCGGCGAAAAATCCGCGTGCCATTGGGCTCCACGGAATGAGCCCAACGCCCTGATCTTTGCACAACGGAATCATCTCGCGCTCTTCCTCACGATAGACGAGGTTGTAGTGATTCTGCATAGACACGAATTTTGCCCAGCCGTTCATTTCAGAGACGTGCAAGGCTTTCATAAATTGCCACGCAAACATGGACGATGCTCCGATGTACCTTGCCTTGCCTGCGCGGACAACGTCGTTCAAGGCTTCCATGGTTTCTTCGATGGGTGTGTTGTAATCCCAGCGATGGATCTGGTACAAGTCCACGTAATCCATTTGCAGGCGTTTGAGGGATTTGTCAATCGAGTCCAGGATGTGCTTGCGGGAGAGACCCTGGTCATTTACATCGTCGCTCATCTTTCCGTGGACTTTTGTGGCAACGATCACGTTTTCTCGTTTCACGCCAAAGTGACGAAGCACATTGCCTGTAATTTTTTCACTTTCCCCAAGTGAATACACATCAGCGGTATCAAAGAAGTTAATGCCTGCATCCAGCGCACGTTTGACGAAGGGCTTGGCTTGTTCTTCATCTAATACCCACTCGCGCCATTTCTTCGAGCCGTAGGTCATCATGCCGAGACAGAGGCGTGAGACTTTCAAACCAGTTTTGCCGAGGTTGGTGTATTGCATAAGTTCTCCTTGACGGTGGACGATGGACGGTTGTTTTACTGTCCACCGTCTACCGTCCACTGTCCTTAAATGATGGTCAAATTCGCCAGACTGGCTGCCAATCTTTTTATCCCAACTGATTCAAATACCACATCCACGATCTCATCTCCGTCTTGCAGGCGGCTGCTGAGGACAATGCCTTCGCCCCACACGGCGTGCTTGATGCGTGTTCCAGCGTTGTATTTGCTGGTAGCAACAGGGGCAGGCTTGGGCGGGGAAGGAAGCGTCCAGTTTGAGTTGGAAGATGAGCTTGAGCTTCCAAATGATCCGCGGGAGAAAGTCGAGCGGCCAGTGCGGGTTTTTCCAACAAGCAGGGCTTCGGGAATGTCATCAATGAATCGAGATGGGTAGGTCTCTTCCGCCATGCCGCGTCCGCCGCGTTGAATGGCGCGGAGCAAATAAAGTTTGTCCTTGGCGCGGGTGATGCCTACATAAAAGAGGCGGCGCTCTTCTTCCATTTGTTCGGGTTCGTCGAAGGAGCGGCTGTGCGGAATGATGCCATCGTCGAGGCCGACTATGAAGACGGCGCGGAACTCAAGCCCCTTGGCGGCGTGGAGGGTGAGCAGGGTGGGCGCGTTCTGGTCGGTGATGGTGTCTTGATCGGCGATGAGCGCAATGTTCTCGAGGAACTCATCCATCGTGCGCGTGGAATATTCCATGGCGAGGCGCTTCAACTCTTGCACGTTTTCCCAGCGGTCTGCGCTCTCTTCTGATTCGTCTTCTACGATGTATTCTTTGTAGTTGATGTCTTGCAAAATTTTGTCGAAGAGTTCGGGGATAGTGCGGGTTGCAGCAAGCGCACGCCAGTTGGCCAACATGCCGCCGAAGTCTGCCAGAGGTACGGCAGCGCGGCCTGTGAAGGATTTATAAAAAGGTGAGTCTGCGCCGCGAGCGAGGTCGAGCAAAATGGCGGCGGGTGAGGTTTCATGTTGACGCGCGATCATGTGCAGGGTGGTGAGAGTCTTTTCACCGATGCCGCGCGGCGGGACGTTGATGATGCGGTCGAGGCTGGCTTCATCAGATGGGTTGTGTACGAGGCGCATGAAGGCAATGGCGTCCTTGACTTCGCGGCGTCCGTAAAAGCGTTGCGCGCCGACCAAGCGATAAGGCAGCCGCGCTTGCAAGAATGCCTCTTCAATTAAACGAGACATGGCATTGGTGCGATACATCACCGCACATTCGCCGGGTTCAAAATCACCTGAGGCCACGAGCTGCGCGATGGTGTCCACCACAAAAGAGGCTTCGCCATAATCGTCACGCGCTTCATAAAAGAAGATGCGGTCACCTGCACCGCGGTCACTGAAGAGGCGTTTCTTGGTGCGGTTGCGTGCGCGGTCAATGACGCCTGTGGCGGCATCGAGAATGTTCTGATGCGAACGATAATTTTGTTCAAGCAAAACTACGCGTGCATCGGGGAAGTCCTGTTCGAAGCGCTGCACGTTGCGATAGTCCGCGCCGCGCCAACCGTACACCGATTGATCGGGATCACCCACGCAAAAGATATTCTTATGATAGGAAGCGAGCTGCTTTACGAGTGCGTACTGCGCGAGGTTGGTATCTTGAAACTCATCCACGAGCACGTGGCGAAAACGCTGGGCGTACTTGTCTCGCACGGCGGGGTTGTCTTCCAGCAGGCGGGCGGTGTAGACGAGGATATCGTCAAAGTCCACGGCGTTCATGGAGACGAGGCGTTTTTGATATTCGGCATACACACGCTTCACCACTTCGTCGCGATAGGTGTTGATCGGATAATCGTCCGCGCCGATGAGCTCATTCTTGGCGCGCGATATCGAAGCGTGAATGCTGGCGGGACGGTATAACTTCTCATTCAAATTAAATTCACGAATAATGGCTTTGACGATTCTTTCCTGATCGTCAGAGTCGAAGATCACGAAATTAGATTCGAGCGGGAGGTGATCTGCTTCACGCCTGAGGATGCGTGCGCAGATCGAGTGGAACGTCCCGAGCATGATGCCTTCGGTGGCTTGCTCATTCAACATGCCGTTGACACGTTCCTGCATTTCTTTTGCGGCTTTGTTAGTAAAAGTCACCGCGAGGATCTGCCACGGGCGGACTCCTTCGGACGCGATGAGATATGCCACGCGTTGAGTGAGTACTCGCGTCTTTCCGGACCCCGGGCCTGCAATGACCAAAACGGCACCATCCGCCGCTGTAACAGCGCTCTTTTGTTGTGGGTTGAGTTTATCGAGGAAGTTCATTATGGGTGATTGGAAAATTCAGGCGGAGGGTTTACCTCCGCCTGAATTTTGTTTGCCTTTTCTGTATATCTATTTGAGTTCGGAAGTGCAGTTGGGACAGCGGGTTGCTTTGATAGAGATGGTGCTAAAGCAATGCGGACATTCTTTTGTGGTTGGCTCGGCAGCAGGAGCGGGAGCAGGTTTTTTCTTTGCAGCGTTGGCTGCTTTGACGATCATGAAAATGACAAAGGCAATGATAAGGAAGTCGATGACGGTTTGGACGAACAGCCCCCAGTGAAGTTCCACACCATTAACCATGGATACCTGTTCGCTGAAGTTAACCCCGCCTAGAATACTCCCCACCAACGGCATGAGGATGTCATTGACGAGTGAACCAACAATTTTGCCAAACGCACCGCCGATGATAACGCCTACGGCGAGGTCAAGCACGTTGCCGCGCATGACGAATTCTTTGAATTCTTTTAACATATTGATTGCTCCTTGTGTGGCAGTGGATGATGTTTGGATTCTATGTTAGTAAGGATGGCTTGTCAACAATTGAGTAGTGGTTATGGAGGGCTGATTCAGATGTGATTCTGGCTGCTTGTTTCGGAGCAATTACCAGCGGAGAAAGAAGCGGGAAAAGCCAATATATTTGCAGAATTTAGGGCAATTTGTCATATATAATTTTTTAAAACAGTCCTCCAGTAGGGTTTTTTATCAATTATTAGGGTATTTTCTTTGTAAAATGGGACTATACCTCTTATACTGTGAGGGCGTGTTGACGTACCTAAAGAATTAGGTATAATCTAATTTGCTAGTTTTGGTTTTCACGAACCATTAATTAGGTTTTATTTAATGAAGGAGGTGAACTGACTGTAGATATAGATAAAACGTAAGTTTAATTTGTGTCCAAAAAAATCAACCCCCTACATTTTCTTCTTTGGAGGAGAAAAAAACATGTTACGAAACCGTTTGTTCTTTGTTATGGGTTTGCTGGTTATCGCCAGTGTGATCCTTTCTGCCTGCGGTGGCACAGCCCCCGTTGCTACAGAAGCTCCTGCTGCTACTGAAGCTCCTGCTGCTACAGAAGCTCCTGCTGCTACAGAAGCTCCTGCTGCTGAGC
>CAZHOX010000041.1:0-11044 GCA_964534345.1 uncultured Anaerolinea sp. | reverse complement strand
GAAGCTCCTGCTGCTACAGAAGCTCCTGCTGCTACAGAAGCTCCTGCTGCTGAGCAGACTTCCTTCACCACCCCTCACCCGATCTTGGGCGATCTCAAAGTTCGCCAGGCTTTGTCCTACTGCACCAACAAAGCCGATTTGATCAAGTCTGTGTATCCTCTTCTCAATGAAGAACAGCAGTCTGCTTTGATCATGAACACCTTCATCCCCCGCGCTCACTGGGCTTATGCTGGCGATGACAATGTAACAGTTTACGAATACGATCCCGCCAAGGGCGCTGCTTTGCTCGATGAAGCTGGTTGGACCTTGCAAGAAGGCGCGGACTTCCGCACCAATGCTGCTGGCGATCAGCTTTCCTTGAAGTTCACCACCACCTCTGCTGCTTTCCGCCAGACTTGGGCTGCCATTTGGGAAGCTCAGATGGCTGAGTGCGGTGTTCAGATCATCCGCTTGCATGCTCCCGCCTCCTGGTGGTTCGGCGATACTACTGGTATTGCCCGCCGCGACTATGAATTGGGCGCTTTCGCTTGGGTTGGTCAGGCTGATCCTGGTGGTCAGACACTCTATGCTTGCGATCAGATTCCTCTGCCCGAAAACGGCTGGGCTGGTCAGAATGCAATGGGTTGGTGTAATGAACTCGCCAGCTCCAACATCAAGTTGGCGAACAACACCCTCGTAAAGGACGACCGCATTGCTGCGTACACCATCGTACAGCAGGAATTCACCAAGGACGTTCCTTCCATTCCTTTGTTCAACCGCACCGAAACCTTTGCTACCTCAGCAGATTTGACCGGTTTCGCTCCCGTTCCTGGACAGGAATATTACAACTACAATGTTCAAGAATGGGCTAAGGCTGGTTCTGATACCGTCATCCTCGGCTTCACACAGGAACCTGCTTCCTTGTTCACCTTGGTTGAAGATGCTTTCGTAGCCAATATTGCCTACCAGATCATCCGCCCTGCACAGGAAACCCACTTGAACTATGACTTCAAGGCTACCTTGGTCAAGGACCTCCCAACAATCGAAAATGGTGGCACCACCAATAACGATGTTGAGGTTTCCGAAGGCACCAAGGTTGTGGATGCTGATGGTAACGTAGTTGACCTCGCCGCTGGCGTGTTCGTTATCAATGCTGCTGGTGAAAAAGTTGAATTCACCGGTGGAACCGTAACCATGAAGCAATTGGTCTCCAAGTTCGAGCTGATCGATGGCTTGAAATGGGAAGATGGCGAACCTGTTACTGGCGCCGACCTTGAATTGGGCAAGAAGATTGCCTGCGATCCTGAATCTGGCGCAACTTCCTTCATCACCTGCGATAAGACCGCAAGCGCTGAATTCACTGACAATGGCTATACCCAGACTTGGATCCCCGGTGTTCAGGACCCGCTATACTTCACTCCTGTTTGGCCAATCTATCCTTCCCACCAGTTGGGCGATCTTCCCGCCAAGGATTGGGCGACCGATCCTCGCGTAGCTGAGACTCCTCTCTCCTATGGTCCTTACAAGTTGGTTGAATGGGTCAAGGGCGAAAAGTTGGTCTTCGCTGCCAATGAAAACTGGGTCGGTGGCGCACCTGCTTCCCCGAACCTTGTCATCCAGATCGTAACCCCCGAATCCGCAGAAGCTTTGCTCCTCGGTGGTGAAATCGACATTCTGGATTCAACCTCCCTGGCTGGTCTCAATGAGACTTTGCAGGCTGCTGAAGCTGAAGGCAAGATCAAGACCTTCGTTGAAGCTGGCGGCACATGGGAACACATTGACATCCAGTTGTTCATCCGCTAATTTGTAAGTTAGTGTATTAAAAAGTACGAATGGGGTAGGCATCACAGATGCCTACCCCAAAATATGAAAAAATCCCCTGCTTTTTGTTGGAGAAGTTATGACAGCTTATCTGATCCGTCGTGTTTTGCAATCGATTCTGGTGGTTTTTATTTCAGCAGTCGCGACATATGTGCTTTTGAGTTTTGCACCTGGGGGCCCAATGGCTGGTCTACGCCAGATTCAACAATCCGGACGTTTTAAGATAACTGAAGAAGATATAGCCCGCATCCGTGCGTCTTTTGAGTTGGATCTAAAACTTTGGGTTCGTTTTAGCCGCTGGTTGATCGGCGTGCCTAAAGGACCTGTTACGATCGGGGGACAAGAATATTTTGCTGATGTGGTTGTTGGTTGTCGTAAACCCATAGAAGCTGAAATATTAAATTCAAACGGAGTTCCTGAGATCATTGTTGTAGGATGTAAGGAAAATGTTTACATGAAAGACCTTGTTGGCCGAAGAACCAGTAAGGGAATTCTTTTTGGCGATTTTGGTTTGTCTTGGCGCATTTTGCGCGACCGCCCTGTAAGCGATTTGATTGAGAGTCGTTTGTCTAAGACCCTGCAGTTGATCGGGATTGAGACCATTTTGTCTCTCATCATCGGTATACCATTAGGTATTTATTCTGCTGTTAGGCAGTATTCAAAATTTGATTATATTTTTACCACTTTGGCATTTATGGGGTCAGCCATGCCAAGTTTCTTCTTTGGCTTACTTTTGATCTTGCTGTTTTCCATTATTCCTAAAGGTGCGGGACTTCCTTATATCCCTGCTGGGTTATCTGAATCGGTCCGCGATTACACCATTCCGTTGATTGGCGATGTGGTTGCCGGATCTGTTAAAGACAGGACTTTGCACCTGATATTGCCAGTAACAGTTTTGACTTTGATTAACATTGCAGGATGGAGCCGTTTTATTCGTGCCAGCATGTTGGATGTTTTGCGCCAGGATTATGTTCGCACGGCGCGCGCAAAAGGCTTGCGAGAGATCACAGTAATAATGAAACATGCTCTTCGAAATGCTTTGATTCCATTCGTTACAATTGTGGTGTTTACGATCCCGGGTTTATTTAGCGGTGCGATCATTACTGAAAGTATATTTGCGTGGCCTGGCATGGGTCGTCTTTATATTCTTGCACTGGGAGATTATGACTATCCAGTAGCAATGGCAATATTCTTCATCCTTGCTGTTCTGACCGTGATTGCAACGCTATTACGCGATATCATCTATACGATTGTAGACCCCCGTATTAGATTAACCTAGCATTGAGGATATTTTTCCAATGACTGTATCTGCTCCAATTGAAAAGCTCCAAGCTGAAGCTATTACTATCGAAGAACGTAGCCCGTTCCAAGTCGTACTCAGGCGTTTCGTTCGTCATCGCCTGGCAATGATTTCCATGGCTGTGATGATAATCATTTTTATCATCACGATCCTTGCCCCATATATCACTACCTATCAGGTTGATGAAATCAACGTCAACAATTATTTTGTTCCGTTCGGCACAGTTGACCCTGATACTGGCCGTGTACATTACCTGGGAACAGATAATATCGGCCGCGATTACTTTTCCCGTTTGATCTATGCAGGACGCATATCTCTTACAGTTGCCTTGCTTTCGGTGTTTATTTCCGAAATCGTTGGTGTGGTAGTGGGTGCAGTCTCTGGTTTTTACGGCAAATGGGTTGATGCTGTTCTCATGCGTTTTGTTGAGTTCATGTTGACTGTACCAACCTTGCCGCTGTTATTGATCATCTCATCAATGCTCCTGCGAAATGAAGATCTGATTCCAATTCCGGAATCAGTCTTAAATTTTGTTGGTAAGATCATGTTGTTGAATCCAAGAGATACACGCAATGCTGTGTTGATCGTTGTTGTGTTGGCTGGATTTGGCTGGCTTTCTGCTGCACAACTTATGCGTGGTACTGTTTTATCCCTGCGTGAGCAAACATTTGTAGAAGCCTCCCGCTCCCTCGGTGGCACCAATATTTGGATCATTATGAAGCATATGATCCCGAACGCTATGGCGCCGATCATTGTAGATGCATCACTTGCATTGGCTGGATATGTTGTTGCAGAAGCTGCTCTTGCCTTCCTGGGGTTTGGCATTCAAGACCCTGTACCTACATGGGGGAATATGCTCTCTGCAACGCAAACCTATATGTTTGATAAGCCTTGGTTGCCTTTGTTGCCTGGAATCCCGATCTTTATCTGCTCTCTCGCCTTTAACTATATTGGTGACGGCTTGCGCGATGCGCTTGACCCACGTTTGAAGTTATAATCGACAAGAAAAATCTCAACTGCGGAGATACCTGTGGCAACGAATAATCAAAAACCTTTGCTCGAAGTACGAAATCTAAAAACATATTTTTATACTGAAGATGGCGTTGTTCACGCGGTAGATGGCGTGAATTTCGAGGTAAATCAAGGCGAAGTACTTGGTATTGTGGGAGAGTCTGGTTGTGGGAAAAGTGTTACTTCTCTTTCCATCATGCGTCTAATCAGCCAACCTGGCAAGATTGAGGAAGGTGAAATTATTTTTGATGGAAAGGATTTGGTAAAAGCTAAGGAAGAGGAAATGATGCAGGTTCGCGGAAACCGCATTTCCATGATCTTCCAGCAGCCACAATCTGCACTTAATCCTGTGTTTCGTGCTGGCGATCAGATCTCTGAAGTTTTGAATATTCATCAAGACTTCGGGAAGGAAGCAGGAAAGAACCGTGCTATTGAATTGCTTAAGCTGGTTGGTATTCCTGAACCTGATAGCCGCGCTGAATCTTTCCCTCATGAACTTTCTGGTGGTATGGCCCAGCGTGTCATGATTGCGATGGCGCTTGCTTGTGTTCCAGATCTTTTGATTGCAGACGAACCTACTACTGCTTTGGATGTAACCATCCAGGCTCAGATTCTGGATTTGATGCGTGACATGCGAAGTCAGTTGGGATCCTCCATGATCCTTATCACTCACGATCTCGGTGTGATTGCCGAAATGGCAGATCGTGTAGCTGTTATGTATGCAGGTGAGATTGTCGAGCAATCCCCAGTCGCTTCCCTTTTTGACCAGCCTCTTCATCCTTATACCAAAGGTTTGATTGGTTCTATTCCGGTACTTGGTGAAGTGCGTGAGCGCTTGGATGTTATCCCCGGTTCTGTGCCCAACCTCGTAAACTTACCAACTGGGTGCCGATTTGCACCACGTTGTGTAGCGCGTATTGAAAATAACTTGTCGGTTTGCACTGAAAAACGCCCTGAATTAGCAGACATATCCGAGGGACATAAGGTGCGTTGCTGGCTTTATCAAGACTCAGACCAGCATGTTGCTCCGCTAAAGCATGCAACTAAATCCTAAAAGAGATGATGTGGCTATGAATACAACAAAAATGCAAACCCAAGAAAAACCAGAATTGTTGGTTGTAAATAATCTGACAAAATACTTCCCTGTTCGTTCAGGTGTATTTCAGCGAGTCTCGGCCTGGGTACAAGCTGTGGATAAGGTCAGCTTTGCGGTAAAAAGCGGTGAAACCCTTGGCATGGTGGGCGAATCTGGCTGCGGAAAGACAACAGTTGGTCGCTCCATTCTTCGCCTCGTTGAACCCACATCCGGTGAAGTTACCTTTAATGGCGAAAATATTATCACCATGCGCCCCAAGTCTTTAAAGGCTTTACGGCGCGACATGCAGATTATTTTCCAGGATCCGTACGCTTCTCTAAACCCACGTATGCCAATTGGAGAAGCTGTAATGGAAGGTTTACAGATTCATAAGATCGGCCACCCCAAGGAACGTTGGGAAATTGCCATCAATATGCTTAAAAAAGTAGGGCTTGAGGAATATCATGCACGCCGTTATCCTCATGAATTTTCTGGTGGACAGCGTCAACGTATTGGTATTGCCCGCGCTCTCGCTTTGCAGCCCAAGTTTATTGTCTGTGATGAGCCGGTTTCAGCTCTGGACGTTTCCATTCAGTCACAAGTCTTGAACATTCTCAAGGATCTGCAAAAAGAATTCGGCCTCACCTACCTTTTCATTGCGCACAACTTAAGCGTTGTGGAACATATCTCTGACCGTGTTGCAGTGATGTATCTTGGAAAAATGGTAGAGTTGACCGAACGCGATGCTCTTTATCGGGAGCCTCTACACCCTTACACAAAGGCTTTGCTTTCAGCTATCCCTGTTCCACATCCAGAAGTGAAGCGAGACCGCACAATCCTTAAAGGAGATGTTCCCAGCCCACTGAACCCGCCCAAGGGCTGCCGTTTCCACACTCGTTGCCCAATCGCGGTTGCGCAATGCTCGCAAGAAGAACCCGTGTTTAAGGAAGCCAGACCCGGTCACTGGGTGGCTTGTTGGCTTGCGGAATAGAAGACTTTTACAAAAAAAAGACCGCCGAAAGGCGGTCTTTTTTTTGTAAAAACAAAACCCTTGTATATCCCAACATTGTTATAATTATCTTCATTGAATAATACACATACCTTAATAACCCTTGTTTAATTCCATAATAGCAGGTTGCCATGAAACAAAAACTTTCCATTTTATTTATTGTATTTATTATTACTACTGCCTGTTTGACACCACAATTGCAGGCGGCAACTTCTACCCCCATAGCCACTCAAGACCCAATAACCATTGCTACACCTCTGCCAGACCAGCCGGAGGTTCTCACGGTATGTCTTGGACAAGAGCCAAATACCCTCTATCCATTTGGCGAACTTAACGCCTCTGCACGAAGCGTCCTTGCCGCAATATATGACGGTCCTTTCGACACCATTGGTTACGAGATTCAACCTGTAATTCTTTCTCAGGTTCCATCCCTTGAAAACAAAGATGCCCAAATCGTTAAAGTTGAAGTGCAGGCTGGAAGCCAGGTAGTTGCAGCAGATGGGAGTTTGGCTACATTGTCAGAGGGTATGCGTGTTCGCCCATCTGAATGCCGAAGCGATGATTGTGTTGTCACCTATAATGGAATTGGCTCCATTGAAATGGATCAAATGGTCGTTACGTTTCGATTGCAGCCCGACCTAACCTGGTCAGATGGAACCCCTCTCACCTCAGATGATTCAATTTATTCTTTTGAGCTTGCAAAAGATATGCAATCAAAAAGTAGTGAGTATGTTCTCAATCGCACACAAATATACGAAGCTGCAGATGAGAAAACATTGCAATGGTGGGGAGTACCAGGATTTATAGACCCCTCCTATTTCACAAACTTTTGGATGCCAGCTCCAAGACAAGCATGGAGCGAATTTAGCTCGGACGAATTACAAACCGTAGATGTCTCATCCCGTTCTCCGCTAGGGTGGGGACCCTACGTAGTGGACGAATGGATGACAGGCGATCATATTACATTGACAAAAAACCCATACTATTTTCGCGCGTCAGATGGTTATCCCAAATTCGACACGATCAACTTCCGCTTCACACCTGACCCGGACATGGCTCTGAGCGAATTAGTTGCAGGCCGCTGTGACATTCTCGACCCAACCATCAATTTGGATAACCATACCGGCTTACTACAAGAGATGCAAACCGCAGGAGAAGCGAATGCATACTTTACTACCGGCATGAATATTGAATGGCTCGGACTTGGTGTCTTTCCAGCTTCTTATGATAATGGCTACGATATCCAAAAAGATCGTCAGGATATATTTGCAGATCAACACACACGCCACGCAATCGCATATTGCTTAGACCGTCAATCCGTGGTTGAAAATGTGCTCTTTGGCTTAACCACTGTTCCGACAACTTATGTTCCAGTGAAACATCCTTTATATGACCCGAACATTGAGCCTATCCCGTTTGATCCAAAAGTAGGGCTTTCACTTCTAAAACAAGCAGGCTGGCAGGATCTGGATAACGACCCAACTACACCTCTTCAAGCTGTCAACGTGGCAAATGTCGCCTACAACACAAAGCTGGAATTGGATTACTACACCACAACATCAACCCAGCGCAGGCAGGTGGTGGATATCCTGGAAAAGTCACTTGCACAATGCAGTATCGGTTTAAATATACAATTCTTCTCGCAAAATGACCTCTACGCCTCCGGCCCCAATGGATTGCTCTTTGGGCGTAACTTCGATCTGGCTGAATACGCTCTGGGAGTTGACAGTATTGAGCCAGCTTGTAACTGGTTCACCACAGCAGAGATCCCAACAGAAGCCAACTTGTGGAGCGGCACGAACCTAAGCGGCTACAGCAACACTGAATATGATACAGCCTGCCTCGATGCTGGGCTGGCATTCCCCGGAGAACAAAATTATATAGATGCTCAACGCCAGACACAGAATATGTTCTCTACAGACTTGCCTGCCATTCCACTGTATTACCGCTTGCGTATTGCCGCCTCACGACCTGATATATGCAACTTTGACCTGGACGCAACTGCCAACCCGCTTTGGAACATAGAATCGATTAGCAGAGGAGACAATTGCAACAATTAATATGCAACATTCATTTCACGAGTTTACAAGTACGTAAGGAATGTTGTACCCATATATTTAACTTGCTATAATGCATCTGTTCAATTATTTATTCGAAATCAGCACTAAAGGCAGTCGATCATAAATTATTTTTTTGTTCACCTCCTGAATTATGAAGAAACAGCTTCCAAAAGGTGGCCTGAGACAATAGAGGAGCAGGTCTATGGATAGCAATATTTTGCTTGTAGACGATCATCGGGATATTCTGCGCCTCCTTCATTCTACGTTGGATACGCTCAAGAAAAAAGAAATCAGAATGTTTGATGCACCTTCAGGCGAGGAAGCATTGCTCGAATCCGGACGCCACAAGATCGACCTTCTGATCACAGACTATATGCTTCCAGGCATAAGCGGCGTGGAATTAATGCATAAAGTCCGCGCCCGCCACCCGGAAGTAAAAACAATTTTTATTACCGGCATGACCGATAAAAAAAAGCGCGATGAAATGCTCAACGCTGGCGCACTCGCGATCTTTGACAAACCCGTACCCCTCGCAGATTTTTTGGATGTAGTCGAACGCGGCCTTGGCTTTGTACAAACCATCTTCCCACCTGAACGCTCCGGCGAAAAAGCGGAAGAACGCCATGCGAGGCTTTCCGACTTGCTAGCCAACTTTCGACAGGATGTCAAAGCGGAGGCGGTCTTCCTCCTCAATGACCGTGGCTTGGTGCAAGCCCGCACTGGTAAACTTCACGACTCCAGCATGGAAGTATCTTTGATCTCCACGCTGATGGCTATCCATGTTGCCAGCTTAAAAGTTGCCCGCCATAATCATCAAGAAACCATAGAGTCTTATCATATCTTCAGTGGCGGAGATCATGACCTGCTCTTCATCCCCGTCACACCGCTTTATGCTTTGCTCGTCGCTGGCAATGGCCTTGCCTCTGAAGAACGTGTTCTGGAAACGATCAACGGCCTGCTTGCCCTGCAAAAACAAGTTGAAAAATCACTCAAATCCATGGGCGTGACGGGAGAATTAAAGGCCCTCACCGAAAAGGATAGACCCGCCTCTTCCTCCGCGCCGACAGTTGTTGCCAAAAGACAGACGGATAAGCTCGCCTCAGCAGTTCCCGCTCCCGAAATGGAGGCCCTCTTAATAAACGCCTCCGCCCAAAAAGCCAAAATAAGTAACGCCGATGACTTCTGGAATCAGGCAGCCGAAGAGCACGGCAAAAAACCCGCCAGCGCCGAGGTAATTTCTCTGGAAGAAGCCCGTAAACTTGGCATTATTTCCGACGGAAATTAAAAAAAATTGTGATACAATTTTGCCCGCACTGGGGTATGGTGCAATGGCAGCACACCAGCCTTTGGAGCTGTGGATCTTGGTTCGAATCCAGGTACCCCAGCCTGACCGTCCGCAAATGCGGATCATTTTTCTGAAACAGGATTTGAGCAACGCGGGCAACCGCCGCACAAATCCTGTTTTTGTTCCCCGCATATTTTTTACACACACTCAGATGCGTGGGGTTGAGGTGAAAACATGAAAATTACAGCCATCCTACTTGCCGCGGGACAGGGAACTCGTATGAAATCGTCTCTGCCCAAAGTTCTACACCCGATTGCAGGCAAGCCTCTGATCTGGCATGCTATGCAGGCGATACAGGAATCCACAACAGAGAAGCCAATTATTGTAGTTGGTCACGGCGCCGAAGAAGTGACAAACTACCTCGGCAATTCGGCACAAACCGTTTTACAGGAACCGCAGTTGGGCACCGGCCACGCTGTTATGCAAGCTGAATCTTTATTGAAGGGGAATACTGATCTCGTCATCGTTTGTTACAGCGACATGCCTTTATTGCGCAGCGAGACATTGCAAAAATTGGTTGAAACACAAAAGAATAATAAAGGCCCCATGTCCATGCTGACTGTGGTCTCTAATGACCCTCGTGGGTTTGGGCGTGTCATTCGCAAAGCGGATGGTTCAGTGGATGCCATCGTGGAAGAATATGTCGCTACGCCCGACCAGTTACAGGTCAAAGAATTGAACGTGGGCGGCTATTGTTTCGATGCCAATTGGTTGTGGGATGCCCTTCATCGCATTCCTAGGAATCCTCAAAAAGGTGAATATTATCTAACAGATGTCGTTGAATTGGCGACTCAAGCTGGCTTGCCTGTGCAGGCCATGGTAATGGAAGATCTTGAAGAAACCATCGGTATTAATACCCGTGTGCATCTTTCAGAATGTGAAGCTGCCATGCGTAGACGCATTAATCAGATACACATGCTAAACGGCGTTACGATGATCGACCCCGCTTCCACTTATATTGAAGCTGGCGTGACCATTGGCCAGGATACGACCATCATGCCGAATACATATTTGCATGGAAAGACCGAGATCGGCGAACGCAATGTGATCGGCCCGAACTCCATCATCCGTGATACAAAGATCGGAAATGGATGCAAGGTGCTCGCTTCGGTTCTTGAAGGCGCATGGCTTGAGGACAATGTGGATATGGGACCGTTCGCACGGCTGCGAAAAGGCGCTCATCTTGGAAACCATGTTCACATGGGGAATTTTGGTGAGGTGAAAGATTCGTATCTTGCCGACGGCGTGAAAATGGGCCATTTCTCATACATCGGCAATGCGCAGATCGGCGCCAATACCAATATTGGCGCGGGGACGATCACTTGCAATTATGATGGCGAGAAGAAACACGCTACCGAAATTGGCGAGGATGTGTTCATTGGCTCAGACACCATGCTTGTTGCACCGCTAAAAATTGGTGATGGTGCGCGAACCGGTGCTGGTG
>CAZHOX010000040.1:0-20250 GCA_964534345.1 uncultured Anaerolinea sp. | reverse complement strand
TGGCGCCGAGGGTCTTGAAAGCATATTCTTCAGCGGCAGGAGCCTGGACATCATCACGACCCACAACACGGTTGACTTCGAGGTAACCACGAGTGGTCACAACGGGGTTGGTGTTGGCGGGGGAGATGAAGGCCAAACCAGCGGTGTGATATTCCTCAGAAGAGGGGATCATAACGCCAGAGTTCAAGTGACCAACGCCGCAGAGGATCTCGGAATCGGCAACAATGTTCTTGGCATTCGCAACGCCGACATCAGGGGTGGCCTGATCATCGTACGGAGCGAGCTGGACATCATAGCCCATGGCGGTCAAATCACCAGCCAATTGTTCGAGAGCTAATTCAGCGCCCTGCTTGATGGCAACACCGAGCAAGGACTGTCCACCGGAGAGGGGGCTTTGGGTAGCAATCTTGATTGTTCCGCCAGCGGCGGCAGCGGGGGCTTCAGTGGCGGCGGCGGGGGCCTCTGTAGCAGCGGGGGCTTCAGTGGCGGCGGCGGGGGCCTCTGTAGCAGCAGGGGTGCCACAGGCGGCGAGCACCATGCTGGCGAGAACCAACACGGATAGTAAAGCGAGTAAACGCTTATTCATTTCTGTACTCCTCCAAATGTTTGTTAGGTGAATTCAATATCCCGCAAAGGCGGGTGGTTGCGAACAGTTGACAATACTACTGATTGTCGGCCTCACCTCCTTTTGTGAATACAAATATATATAAAGAAAGCCTTCAAAAACCCTTTTAGGATTTTTTTCAGGCTTAGCCTTTCTCCACTAATAAAAAAGCCTACTATTTTTATTAAGAAGTAATAATAAGGGGATTTTTGGATTAGGTCAAGTGTTTGTGTCTAGACTTTTATGAGAAATCTATGCGCTGGTATGAGGTTTATATAAAAGCTGCTCACGGATGCGCAAGTCTGTGTTGCGAATTTTCATCGCCAGGTCTGCTGCAAGGTTGTGCATGAGGCGGTACCCCAACTGCGGATAGGTCTCACATAGCATGATCAACTTATCTCGTTGAATCACAAGCAGGCGTGTATCCTTTTGCGCTGCTCGTGCTGAAGCGGAGCGTAGGCCTTCATCTACTAGGGCCACTTCACCAAACGATTGCCCTCTGCGAAGCCTTGCAACAGCTGTTTCTTTTTTTTCAAGATCACCAGTTGTGCTGCGGTTTATGAGGATATCCACTTCACCTTGCACGATCACATATAATTCCTTGCTGCTACTATTTTCCTGAAAAACAATTTCACCAGAATTATAGACAGCCTCCTGACACAAATTCCCGACCAGTTCCAACTGGGTTGGGGTAAATTGATAAAAAATATCACTTTGTTTCAGAAAGTTAATCATATTGTTCATGTTGAAATGATCCTCCGCAAAAGTGTAGCATATTCAAGGATGGAGTGCAACGCTTCTTTCTAAGGGTAGGCCTGAATCAGCCAATCAAGCGGATCTACCTGTACGCCATTTACCCATAATTCCCAATGCAAATGCGCACCTGTTACACGCCCGGTACCGCCCACAAGACCAATAACCTGGTTTTGTTCCACCATATCGCCCACCTGTACCTGAATCGCAGACTGATGCCAGAAGCCGCTGTATACCCCCCAACCGTGATCGATAACTGTAGCATTTCCACGTACTGTCCACGGACCTGCAAACACCACGCGACCTGCCGCAGGCGAAGTGAGTGCCAACCCGTCTCCACCGCCAAAGTCTAAGCCTGTGTGCCACCAGTTGACTGTTAGATCAGTACCCAGCCCAACATACACGCGGCGGGTTCCATATCTGGATGTAAAGTAAGTGGAATCTGCATATGCAATGGCTGGAGAAATAAATATTCCATTCCATAATTTGATTGAGCTTGGCGCCGGCGCAACGGTAATATCTTCCAATAACTTCTGCTCAGGGTCGGTCACGGCAGGATCAATGAGTGACGGATCCACAGGCAGGCTTTCACCAGTTAAATAATTCCCTGAGGTGATCAATATATATTGTTCATACGATTGCTTGCTTCCATCTGGAAGGGTCGCATCCAGCCGCAAGGGATAAACCCCTGGCTCCAGCAAGGCATGGACTCCCTGTAAGGCTACCTGTCCACCAGTTTCATCTGGAAAGAAATGCAAGGGATGGTCAACCAAAAGCCCGCCCAAAGTAACGCCAGGAAGGGTTTGAACTTTAATCACACCCGTTCCGCCTTGTTTAATAGGAAGGTCTCGAATCTCAGCGCTGATAAATGCGGAGGGCAGCCCAGTTGTATTTGTGCTGTCGCTTTCGCCTGGAGCAAAGAGCGTGTCACCAGGCAAACCGTCCCATGAGCCATTCAATTTATTGGTGCTCATCAGAGACCATACGTCGGTATTATTTTTGATGGCAACTTCAAACAACGATTCACCAGCACTGGGCGACGTGCGTTTTTTGTTTCTGCTTTCACTTAATTCAGGGGTGATCATACTCACACCCACATAAAATTCGCTTGGGCTGACAACATGATTAAGTTTTCTAAACAAACTTTCCGGTACTTGCGTTTGGCGCATGAGGCTGCGATATGAATCGCCAAAGTTGATAACTTCAGTGTTCAGTATTCCAGTGACCCCTTCAAGACCTGGGATCACAAGTTGTTGTCCGGCAGTTAACTGATTTGCATCTGCGATGCCGTTTGCGGCCATGAGGTCAGTCAAATTCACACTAAAACGGGCAGCAATGGAAGTGAGGCTATCACCAGGCTGTACTACATAAATTGGCCCGCTGACCTCTTGAGCTTGGACGGGGTGGGAGGATGCGATAAAACTTGTCAGTAAAAAAATGATCAGGATCGCGCGTTTATACATTTTTAAATTCGACCTTGTCACCGACTTCGTAATCTCCAAAACGATCTGGGTGGATTTCCAGTGTGAATTTCGCATCGGCTTTGGGAAAGTAGGCAGGATGCCAGGATTTTGCAATGATCTTATCTACCACGGTCATTTCAGAGTTAATCCAAAAGACGGCCAGATCGAAAGGTACGAAGAACATGTGGATGGATGTGTCAAGGCGTGAATCCCGCTTTTCGACGAGGAGCAGCCCCTCGTTAAGAGAGAGGCGTGTACGGAACATGAGTCCGCGCAATTTGCAGAGGAATGTATCGCAATATCCCACGTTTGCGGGGTTTTCAATCGCTTTGGTTAGGTTGTTGATATGTATTGTTTGGGGCATGGGTATCATGAAATCGGGCGGCTGGAGCGCCGCCCGAAAGATAGAGAAATAAGGTTAAGTTGCTTTTTGTTTGAATATTTTTTCTACGCTGTCCATTAATTCTTGCGGCCCAAATGGCTTTGCTATGTAGTCGTCTACTTTGGCAATGTGAAGGCCGAGGACTTTGTCTATATTCTGTGCTTTTGCTGTAATCACAATGACGGGGATATCGCGCGTGGAGGTATCAGCTTTCATTTGTTGGTATACTTCCCAGCCATCCATATCAGGCATCATCAGATCCAGCAAAACAAGGTCAGGATGGATTTCGCGAACCATTTTAATACCTTCCACTCCGCCCGCTGCGCCGAGAACATCAAATCCACGGCGGCCAAGAATCAGCCTGATCAGATCGATCATTTCAGGTTCGTCTTCGATACAAAGTATCTTCTTGACAGTTGTATTGTTCATAATTCTCCGGTACTCGAAGCAAGTTTACCATAAAACAAAAATGGGATTTACAGATGAAAATCATCACATGGAACGTGAATGGGATACGAGCAGCACTTGCAAAAAACGCATTGGATTGGGCGTTTGACCAGAAGCCCGATGCATTGTGTTTGCAGGAAGTGAAAGCGCGTGAAGAACAATTAAGTGATGAACAACGCGCCGCGTTGAAACTTCCTTTTGCATGGAATGCGGCACAGCGCCCGGGATATAGCGGCGTGACAACTTTCTATAAAAAGAATCCTGATGAGATTGTAATGGGGATGGACGCGCCGCAATTTGATGTGGAGGGCCGCGTCATTCAATCCCTGTGGGCTGGTCTGCGCCTCTTCAACATTTACTTCCCGAATGGCCAACGTGGACAGGAACGTGTGGACTATAAGCTCGAATTTTATGCTCACCTGCTTGAGTTGTGCCAGTCGCTTCATAAAAAAGGGGAGAACATCATAATCACTGGCGACTTTAACACCTCTCACATGCCCATCGACTTGAAGAACCCAAAGGCAAATGAAAAGACTTCAGGCTTTATGCCCGAAGAGCGGGAGTGGGTGCAGAAATTTTTGGATAATGGCTTTGTGGATATTTTTCGCCATTTGTATCCTGAGAAAGTCCAATACACCTGGTGGACGTATCGCTTGAATGCCCGCGAGCGTGGCATTGGCTGGCGGTTGGATTATTTTCTCATCTCCGAAGCTCTTGTGCCACAGGTACAGGATGTCATCATCCACGAAAATGTGATGGGGTCAGATCATTGCCCTGTTGAACTAATTTTGAAGTAGACCCACAAAGTATTAATGAAACTTTATATCTCCCAGCGATGGGTGATTGCATTTTGAAGAATGCAATGTATTATGGAATTAAGATGTGATTCTCTTGTTTTTGCGGGTTCACTCATGCTATTATGGCAAAACTGCAAGCCTAAAGAGATGAGCATTTTTGTTAATGCTGAATTCAAACAGTTTATTTGGAGGTAAAGATGAAGAATACAAAACTGGGAATCCCCGCAATCATTGCAGCCGTTGTTGTTTGTGTTGCATGTGTTTGTTGCGCCGCTGCTGGTCTTTATTTTTATGGTGATACCTTGTTTGGGCTTACGCCTCAGACGAGTGTAGATGGTCCGTCTGAAGTGATCGTCCCTGCGGACACATCGAATTTGCCAGAGTGGACGGTCATCGTCTATGCGGATGCAGATGATGAAATTTTGGAAGGCGATGTGTGGTTTGACGTCAATGAGATGGAACTGGTTGGCTCCAACCCTCAAATGAATATCGTAGTGCAGTTGGATCGCGCTCAGGGAGCGTTCAACGGAGATGGTGACTGGACAGATACACGCCGGTATCTCGTTACTCAGGATAATGATGTTAATACCATTACCTCTCCGGTGGTGGAAAGTATCGGTGAAGCGGATATGGGGAACCCGCAAACACTCGTCGATTTTGTGAGTTGGGCTATTCAAAAATACCCCGCCAAAAAATATATTTTGATCATGTCTGATCATGGAGCGGGCTGGGCGAACGGTTTCTCAGATCTCAGCTCTGGAAATACGCTTTCCCTGCCGGAAATTACCAATTCGATCGCCCAAGTTCAACAAGCCATGGGCGGACAAAAGTTTGAGATCATTGGCTTTGACGCCTGTTTGATGGGCATGATCGAGGTTTATGGTTCGTTATACCCCTATTCAAATTACATGATCGCTTCTGAGGAAGTAATTCCCGCTACGGGCTGGTCATACACGGCGTGGCTGCAACGACTCGCTCAAAACCCCGCAGTAAGCGGACGTGAAGCCTCAGAATATATTGTTTCGACCTATATCGTTGAAGACACAGCGCTGACAATGACCAGACCAGCCGCCGAGATCACACAAATTGAGGCTGATACTACTTTAAGTGCAATAGACAGCGCACGTGTGCCGGAATTACTCAGTGCCATGAATCAATTTATTGCCACCCTGGCAAATGTGGATCAGGAATGGGTTGCGCAGGGGCGCCAGTACACGCGCAGTTATTATTCCGTTTTTGATGAGAGCCTTCCTTCTCCATTTATTGACCTGATGAATTTTGCAGAGATCATGGCAACTACAAATGACCCTGCCATTGTGCAGGCAAATGAACAACTGCGTATTGCTGCCGGTAATGCGATCGTAGCTGAAAAACATGGCTCTGGAATGGCTGGGTCGTATGGCATCTCGATCCATTTCCCCATTTCAGATATTTATCAATTTACAGAATTCAGCAGCGATGCCCCGTTGCGCTATGGCATTGATGCGGCCGGCTTCCTTGAACAATCTTCATGGGATGAGTTCCTCGCTTTCCATTACACAGGTCAGGCTTTTGTACCGCAACAGGGACAGGCCTTTGAACCCAACCGCGCCAGCCCCATCGTTGCACCAGGCGCTTCAGAACTCAGCCTTGGGCCGGTTCAACTTTCATCCACTCAAATTTCAGGAGATGAAAAGCTCACACTCTCTACGACTGTAACGGGTGATGTTTCATATATATACTTTATCTTGTATTTTTATAACCCAGATGCAGAGGCGTATTGGGTAGCCGACCAATCCTTTGTGATCTCCGAAGAAATGACCACGGTGGGCGGCGTCAGCGCACCTGATTATGGACCCAGCCCCATTGATGTGACCTATGAATGGGACCCGAGTCTCTTTGTGCTGATGGACGGTGAAAAAGAAGCCTTTGCCTTGTTCGAACCTGACGAATATTACAACGCCAACGGCATCACTACCTACTCACTCTACGGGCAATATACTCCCGTAAATAGCAACAATCCAGTAGATGCAAAGATGGTCTTCGACCCCGATGGTAATTTGTTGAACATCTTTGCTTTGCCCGACCCCGATGGCGATGGAGTTGCTACAGCGGTTGCCGTTACCCCACAAATCGGCGATACCTTCCAGGATTACGTTCAATCTTATTATTTCAACGAAAACAACGAATCCTATTTCGATTACTCGCTAAGCGGAGATATCTTCACTTATGGCGAAAAGGGCTTCTGGTTCGAGTCTCGCTACCCAGTGGACGGTGAATATTCCATTGGCTTCTATGCTGTAGATTTTGACAACAATATTCAAGAAAGCTACTCAAACTTTAACTACACCAGATAATAATTGCATTTAAATAAAAAGACTTCGGAGTTCTGCTCCGAAGTCTTTTTATTTTTTCAAAACTTTTTGTGTGGCATCAAATGCAAGTGGGGGAAGGTCTGCCCGCTCGAACCACTCGGCGGCATCTGCATCATCTGCTGGAACCAGTTCGCCGCCGATCACTTCGGCAGCATAAACAATAATGAAATCTGCGCCGCGTTCGTGCTCACGCCCTGCGATCACATCCAACACATGCTTCACATGCACAACCAAACCGGTTTCTTCCAAACATTCACGTTCCGAAGCACTGGCCGGGTCTTCGCCGCCATTTACGAACCCTGCGGGCAATGTCCACAACCCGCGGAAAGGTTCATTTGCACGCCGAACAAGCAACACACGCGTGCCATCTTCAACGAGAACAGCGGCGGCAACCTTCGGGTCTTGAAAGTGGATATAGCGGCATTGGGGGCAAACCGGCCGCACCATGCCAAACTTATCTTTGTACTCAACTTCCGTGCCGCAGCGCGGACAAAACTTTATAGCGCTATGTTGGGCCATGAGGAATTTATTGCCATTTTTGCGCAGCAGATCTTCGCATGAGCCACATCCCGAAAATGCTTAGCAGGATGATGCCCAGCAAAGCGGTCTGCCATACAATCGGAATCACCGCTTCATTCTTAACGGAAGCCTGATTCTGTAATGCTGATTCAGCTTCCCCTTCTTTGGGAGTTTGCATTGAATCTGCGGCAGGCTCAGTTTCACGCAGGGTGCCTTCTAATGTAGGAGCAGGTACCATTTCTGCTGCAGCGGGAGCAGAGGCCGCGGGTGCCTCTGTAGCGGCAGGCGCCTCTGTTGCTGCGGCGGCTTCCAAAGCAGGTTCCTCTGCACAGGTATCACAACCACCGCCGCCGCCATAACCTCCCGTAACCAGAGCAGGAGCTGCTGCACCGCCCATCAGCGAGCCAAATGAATTTGCGGCAAAGGTCAATACAAGGAGGATGGTTGCGAACGCAGTTGAAAAGCGGAAGATGGGATAGGTGCGTGGCAATGGCGGTTTGAGCCCCACCATTTTGCGGGTGAGTGTGAAGTTGCGCGGAGCTTTGCGGGCGGGCAGCTTGCGGAGAATGCTTCGGGTGGCGCGAATGTCATTTAAAACAGAAGCAAGCTCAGGGTCCGAAGCGAGGCGGGTTTCCAATCGCTTGGATTCATGTTCATTGAGTTGCCCATCCAAATAGGATGAGAGAAGTTCGATCTCACGGAAATTTTTCATTGGATACTTTCCCCTTCAAGACGGAATGAAGCGGGTAAAAGTTCCTCGAAGCCGCGCAAACATTCGCGCAGCCGGAGCCGTGCGCGTGCAAGGCGGCTTTTGATGGTGCCAAGCGGTACATGGGATGCGGTTGCCACTTCGCTGTAGTCCATTCCTTGAATATCAGCGAGAACAACGGCAGTGCGGAACTCTGTGGGCAGCGCATCCAAACAATGTTGAATGGCGTGTTCAAGTTCGTCTGCTTCAGATTTTTCGGCGGGGGTCATGTTGGGGTCTGCCAGCCACTTTGGTGAATCCATTTCTTCGCCATCGCTGGTTTCTGGCTCAAGCGGGGTGGTGGGGCGTCTCTTTTGGCGGCGCAGTTCATCGTAACAGGCATTGGTGACGGTGCGCATCATCCATGCTTTGAAAGAGCCGCCGCGAAATGTGGAGATGCTTCGAAACGCTGAGATGAAGGCTTCCTGTGCTGCATCTTGTGCGAGGTCTTCATCCCCAAGAATACGGACAGCGGTATTGAATACTGCATCTTGATAATGCAAGATCAACGTGTTGAATGCATCAAGGTCGCCTTTTTGTGCAGATTGGATGAGTGAGGTTTCGTCCATGCTTTTATTGTACCCGTTCTTTTGATGACGAATATGCCCAGATGTGTGCTGTTTACTTTTTCTGCTAATTTACAAAGGATATTGAATCTACTATAATGATAATATGCCAAAAGAAAAATCATACGTGGGTCTTACACTTCTAATATTGGCTTATTCACTGGCGCATTATGTTGTTCAGTACATTCCTAATCCAGTAGTTCCAAATGCAAATATTGCGATCAATATGATCTTTCCCATTTTGGCCGGGTATTTTTATGGCCCGTTCAGCGGGGCAGTTGCTGGAGCTTTGGGAACAGGTTTGTCAGCTCTTATTTATGCAGATATGTATGATGCGCTTGCGATTTTGCCTCATGTCGTGATGGGCATTCTTGCTGGATATGCTGGAAATTATCACTTGCATTTCATGGCTGCATTAAGTGTTGTGGCTGGGCATTTACTCAATGTGCTTTTTTTCTTGCGGTTGGATCAGTTGGTGATTCAAAGCCCTTATACCCTCATTCTTGGGTTAGTCACTGAAACAACCGTGGATGTGGTAGCTGTGGTTCTAGTTATTGTGCTATTTCAAAAAAGATTATATCGAGAACGTGAACAGAGATGGTGAAGAAAAACCCGGTTAATCTTTCAAAGGTTTTCATCATTCTTGGCATGTTGGCCTGGTTTGGCATTGTTGCAGTGGCGGTGATGTTCATGCCGGTGGAATTGGGGGAAATGCGCGAAATGTTTGCATATTCCCAGATTTTTCCCATTTTGATTTCTGCGTTTTATTTCGGGCAGGCTGGCGGGTTGTTGGCCGCTTTTGCTGCCAGCCTTGTTAGTGGGTCTATTGTCATTGCCAATATTGAAAGCATCAATTCGATCTTTGTGCAGCGGGTAATGTTTGAGATCATTTCTTTTAACTCAGTTGCGCTATTGACCAGCTTCCTTTCAGACAGAGAGAAGGTAAATCGTTCGAAGTTGGCTAGTCAGCTTGAGCGATTAAGTGCATTGCGGGCAATTGATAAGGCGATCATTTCCGGCGCTGAATTGAATGCCACTCTTTATATATTGTTGGAGAGTCTCACCCGTTTGCTTGAGGCGGAAGCTGCGGCAATATTATTGTTCAATGCCAAAGCTAATGAATTGGAATTAAAGGCCAGCCTGGGGTTCTATGGGGAGTATCCAAACAAGACCCCCATCTCAATTGGAGAGGGGATGGTAGGCCAGGCAGCCCGTGAATTGCAGACAATTTATTATCCTAATATTGGTTCACTGGATAGTCATATTCCATTAGTGGTTCAAGGAGATGGGGTAATTGATTACTATGCAGTGCCATTGTTCGCAAATGGGAAATTGAGGGGCGTCCTTGAAGTATATGATCGCTCCCCACATCCAGATTCGGATTGGAAAAATTACCTGGAAACATTGGCAGGTCAGGCAGCTATTGCCATTGCCCAATCTACGCTGCTTGAAGATCTAAAACGGGCAAATATGGAAATGTCCGAAGCGTATGAGGAGACCTTGCGTAGCTGGTCTCGCGCGTTGAATTTGCGCGATAAGGATACGGATGACCATACACAGCGCGTAGTGGAACTTTCGCTGCGGCTGGCGCAACGGATGGGGATACATGGGGAACGGTTGATTCAATTTCAGCGCGGTGCTATTTTGCACGATATTGGAAAGATGGCGATCCCAGACGAGATATTGTTAAAGTCGGGGTCTCTCACCGAAGAGGAATGGCAGGTGATGCGCAAGCATCCTGTCTATGCTCATATGTTGATTTCCCCGATTCGTTATCTTGAAGATGCCCTGCCGATTCCGTATTATCACCACGAGCGTTGGGATGGCAGTGGATATCCACTGCGCTTAAGAGGAACGGAAATCCCAACTGAGGCGAGAATATTTGCAATCGTGGACGTATGGGATGCGCTGCGTTCCAATCGTCCGTATCGAAAAGCGATGACAGATGAAGATGCAATGCAATATATTTTGGAGCAGTCTGGCAAACAGTTTGATCCAGATGTGGTGCGAGTCTTTCTGGCAATGATCAGTGAGAGCCTTACTACTCCGCTTTGAAAGCAAACTTGTAAATAATTCTCCAGACCAATAAGCCTAGCGATGTCGTTGATGTAAATACCAGAACAAAAATGGGGAGAACAGGCGCATTCAATAGCGCTCCTCGAAGAACAAGGGCTAGTGGGGCAGCAAAGACAACTGCCAACGGGATACGCCAGAATAATCTAATTTCCTGAATAGCCTGTTTTTCAAACAACCCGAACCACGGTGCCAGCACAAACCAAGTGATCGTAGCAGGGAAAAACACAGCTGCCATACGCGGCAGGAAAGATGTTCCGGTTTCGCCATGCGTGGCAAAGCCGATGACTGTGAGAATGGCAATGGCGATGATATCGCCGATGACGAGGATGCTTTTCTTGTTCAATGTAAATGGTCCTTTTAAGATGACAGTCACCTTTAAAGTGACTGTCATTTGTTATTTATTTTATTCCCTGCGGCCCTTGGTAATGATGCGAATGGGCGTTCCTAGAAAACTATATTCTGCGCGGATCTGATTTTCGAGGTAACGAATGTACGAGAAGTGCATTAAGCTCGGCTCGTTTACGTAGATCATAAATGTTGGCGGGTCACTGCGAACCTGAGTTCCATAGTACATTTTGAGTGCGCGCCCTGCATGGGATGGATGCGGGTGCGCATCCTGCGCCTTGTGAATGATCTCGTTAATGGTAGATGTTGTCAGTCGCGCGAGGCGTTCTTCCTGCACTCGCAACGCCATCGGCATCACCTGATCTACACGCTGGCCTGTTTTGGCAGAGATATATAGGATCGGCACATAATCCATAAAATTCAGATCCTGGCGGATCTTTGTAGTGAAGGCATCCATGGTCTCGCCGTCTTTTTCAATGGCATCCCATTTGTTGACCAGCACTACACAAGATTTCCATTCATCAAGAATGAAACCTGCGATATGCGCATCCTGTGAAGTAATGCCCGTGGTTGCATCGATCATCAACAAAGCAACATCTGCACGCTCAATGGATTTGAAGGAACGCAGCACGCTATATTGTTCCACGCCCTGCTCGATCTTTCCGCGCCGACGGATGCCCGCTGTGTCGATCAGTGTGACCTCCACCCCGTCAAAATCGATCTTGGAATCGATCGAGTCGCGGGTAGTTCCTGCGATCGGGCTGACGATTACCCGCTCCACACCAACTAATTTGTTCAACAAGCTGGATTTGCCTGCATTCGGTTTTCCGACCAAGGCGATTTTGACGCTATCATCCAGTACATCCTCTTTTTGTTCAGGGAAGGATGCAACGAGTGCATCAAGCAGGTCACCTGTGCTGGTGCCGTGAATGGCAGAGATGGCAAACGGTTCACCCAAGCCAAGCTCATAGAACTCAGTAGACTGTTCACGCCTTTCTCGGGATTCGCATTTATTGACCACTAAAAAGATCGGCGGCCAGAAAGTTCCATCGGGCAGTTTCTTCTGAGAGCGGCGCAAGATCGTCGCCACTTCGCGGTCAGGTTCGGTGACGCCGGTTTCCCCATCATTGACAAAGAGAACTGCATCCGCTTCTTGAATGGCAACCTGAGCCTGCTTGCGGATGTCATCAATAAACTCAACTGAACCCACAGAGAGCGGGGTTTTTCCGCCGTGAGTTGGGTCGATACCGCCAGTATCTACAATGCTAAAACCACGCCCATTCCATTCCGCTTCACCGAATAAACGGTCGCGTGTGGTGCCTGGGGTGTCATCTACAATGGCGAGGCGTTCACCCGCAAGACGATTGAATAAGGTGGATTTGCCGACATTGGGTCTGCCTACTAAAGCTACAACAGGTTTCATGATTTTCTATACTTCCAATTTCTTAATTATGGTGTGGGAGTCGGCGTGGGTGTTGTTGCAGTTGACCGAATGGGAGTGATGATTACCTCCACTGTATTCGGCAGGATCGATTCAACAATTACATCCGCGATCAAGATCTCCACATTTGGAGTGATTTGGTATGTCCCAGCGGGCAACCCTGTCAGGTCAACAGTGGCATGTACACCCTGACGGGTAAGCGTATCCAAAAGGGATAAGGGGCCAGAGATGATAACATCAACAGTAGTGGGGGAGATCACTGCTGTCAGCCCGCTCTCCAAACCAATGATATCGATTTTTTCTCCTGCCAGTGTAACACTACTTTCAATGGGGGATACCCCGGCTTGAATTAAAACGGTCTGCTCTCCGATGATAGAAACGCCGTCTGGTAAATTTATGGAGAGGCGGGTGTTGATATTATCTTGTGCGTTTTGCAGGTCCAGTGGTTGAGTCTCTACAACCCCTGGCAGGTTGCCAACAAGCTGCGGGTCGGCAGAGAAAATGGTAACAACTGGTGGAAACACAGAGAGGTCGGTAAGACGGTACCCGCTAGCGACACGCCCAATGATGGTCACCTTTACTGCCACATCACGGTATCCGCCTTGCTGACTGACAGGCAGAACCACATGGACAGATTCAGGCGATACTGAAACTCCGGTCACTTTTAACCCTTTATCGTCCAACACTTCAACATTCAACGATTGATCGAAGTTTTCACGGATTCCACTCAGGTTGACGGAAACTCGTGCGCGCGTCACCTGCCTGACCTGAGACTGGGCGCCAGATACAACAACTTGTACAGGCTCCATGTTTGTCTCGCCGATCTGATACCCAACAGCTACTTCACCAGATAGGCTCAGGTCAACATCCAATGTTTGGGATACAAGCGGCTCCAGTGTGAATTTGACCAAACTTGGCGCAACAGAAACGATTTGCACAGGCCGCGCATTGACCTGGATTTGTAGTTCAACTTCATGCTCGCCAGAGCTTAATCCCGAAAGATCTAAAATTGCGCGTACGATCTGCGGGTCTGCTTCGATCAGACTCCACACGGAGCTTGGTGCGCGCAATGCTACTTCCACTTCCTTGGGAATATCATTGCTCAAGACCAGGTTGGGAGATTGACCAATGATCTGTAAGGAAACCGGCGAGGCAAGCACACGCGTTTCATCTGGGTCAGCAGAAGTGACAGCTGAAATCCAGACGGCCATTGCCAGTGCAAAAGCCCAGAGAAACGTGCGGTAATTTTGAGAGATCCAGCGCAGCATTAGTTATCTTCTTTTTTGCGAAACAAACCAGGTAAAAGTTTTTCGAAAAAGTTTGGTTTGTTGTCCTTGCCGTTTGGACGGAAAAAGGCGAGCAAAATATTTTCCAGCCGTTCGGGGTCAAGGCGGCGTAACATTCTACCAGCATGAGCAATGGAAATGCCGCCGGTCTCTTCTGATACTACTACAGCGATCGCATCACTGGTTTCAGAGGTTCCCAGCGCTGCGCGATGCCGCAGCCCCATTTGGCGTTCAGGTGTACGGTTCAAAATTCCACTGGCAGAGAGGGGAAGCACGCAAGCGGCAGCAGCGATCTGCGAATTGACGATGATGACTCCGCCATCATGCAAAGGGGTGTTTGGATAAAATATCTGCAATAATAGCTCTGGGGTGACACGGGCGTTCAATTGTACGCCGGTCTGAGATAGCTCGTTGAGATTATCCAATCTCTGCAGGATAATTAACGCCCCATGTTGGCGGGCAGATAACCGTGCTGTGGCAGTCACCACGGCATGGATAGTCTGCTCGAGGGCCACATCTGCCGGTTTGGCAGCGACCGGCCAAACGGTCCCGGCACGACCGAGGCGCTCGAGAGTCCGCCGGATCTCTGGAGCGAAGATGACTGGCAATGCAAGCAATAAAGCGGGCAGGGAATTCTGTGCAAACCAGGAAAATGCAGGTAGATCCACCAGGCTGGTGAGCAGGATCAACGCTACCACGAGCAGGATCATTCCGCGCAGCAACGCCATGGCTTGTGTATCGCGCAGGGAATAAAGCAAGCCAAAGAAAATCAGCGTGACGAGCATGATGTCAAAAACGCTCAGCCAGCTGATTCGTTGAAAAATAAAAAAGAGGTTGTTTAGGAATTCAGTCACTTTATAGGGCGATACTGGTCAAGGCTCGGTAATCAGGGAAGGATGAATCCTAATTACCTGATACCGACCCCTAGACCCTAAATGGGGCGCAGGACACGGTCCTGGCGCAATTGTTTAAAGAAGAGAACGCTGTTTTCTGTTTGAATGGATTCGGTTGCGGCATCCTGCCAGGCTTGTACACCAAGAGTTTCTGGTGTGCGGCGTTCATAGCCGAGCTGCTTCCAAAGTTCTTCCTGCGTTGAAAGTTCGCTCATTGTAAAAACAAGCGATGCTTCACTCTGTAATTCACCGGATGCGCTTTCAACTTCTTTGATCAAAGTTTCAAGCGCTTTGTTTACATCCACATGTTCTTCGAGGAAAATATCGCTGGTGCGTGATACGAGATTTTCCACTTGCCAGCCTGCCAACCCAACAAGTTGGCCATCCTGCTCAAGGACCATGTAGGCTTTATCACCAAAACTTTCCATCACATCGCTGGCGGTCATTTTGCGCTGGCCTTTGCTCAGGCGGGTGATCAACTCTGCAATGGATGAGGAGTGCTTGGGCTTGCCGCGCTTGACTGAAAATTCACCAGTGGGTGTGGATGGTTTTTTGATAACTGCTGTTTCAGCAGCAGGCTCACTTGCGCCAGGGACAATTTCTTTCCAGGCTTCGCTAACCTGTTTCCACAAGTCATCGTAGGAACCAGTGTTTGTGATGACGATGTTCGCAACTGCAACTTTTGCGCTTTGGGCAGACTGCATGTGAATGCGTTCCAACGCCTGCTCACGATTCATGCCGCGCTTGCGCATGAGGCGCTCCACCTGAATAGTTTCAGGTGCGTTCGTCACCCAGATGGAGTCACAAACCATTCGTAATTCGCCTTCCAGCAATTTGATCGCTTCTATGACGATTACCGGCTGGGATGCGCGTTTTGTGAGGATCTCTGTTGCCTGACGAACTAAAGGATGAACAATGGCTTCAAGTTGCTTCATTGCTTCTGGGTCAGAGAAAACGAGGTTGCCCAGTTTTTTGCGGTCGATCTCACCATCTTTGTTGATGAGCCATTTTCCGAACCTGTCGATCACTTGTTGATAGCCCGGTGCGCCTTTGGCGTATGTGCGGTGGGTAAGCGCATCTGCATCGATGGTGTAAGCGCCCAAATGCTCCAACATGCGGCGCACCACACTTTTGCCAGTGGCGATATTGCCAGTTAAACCGATCACAAATTTGCCGGGCATATTACTCAAGATGATTCCTCTTTAATTGCTTGGTTGATAAGAGCTTCTCTATTTTAATGTCTTTTCTCGAAATGTCCACCTGTGACCCGCTCCTTTAAGTTGACAAAAGTATCAATTTCGAACGCAATTGTTGTAAATAGCCATTGTAGATGTTGACCGCCTCTCCTCTTGCGTGTATCATGCATTTACCTCAGGTTGGTTGGGCAGCCGCGGTCCTGCGTTGTCGGGATCGAGGAAAGTCCGCACTCCATAGGGCACGGCGTCGGATAGCACCCGGGGCGGGGAAACCCCATCCCTTGTGGATGGGAACACGCTGAAAGGCGTAACCTGCCGGATAAGGGCCACAGAAACAAACAGCACCCCTCCGCCCTAACGGGCACCTCCCTCAAATCCTTAGGATTTGGGGGAGGTAGGGTAGGGGTTGTGATGGTGAAAAGGTGGTGTAAGAGACCACCGGCGCGCGCAGTAATGCGTGTGGCCAGGTAACCCCCGCCGGGAGCAAGGCCAAGCAGGGACGAAATCGTCTGTGGACGATGGGAGACGGCTCGTCTTCGCATGTGCCTTTTCCTCTTGTGGAAAAGGCCAGTCCCGGGTAGGCTGCATCGAGCAAGGTGGTGACACCTCGCCCAGAGAGATGGCTGCACAGGCAAACCCCGCAAGGGCGTTTGCTGGACAGAATGCGGCTTATAGACCAGCCTGAGGTGTCTGGTTGTTATTCTTCAATATGGTTTTTATTATTTCTGTGAGATCTCTCAACTTTACAGGTTTGCTCATATATTCATTGGCACCTGCCTCCAGGCAACGAGCTCGATCTTCAGACATGGCAAGTGCTGTTAAAGCGATAATTGGGGTTTTTGAAATAGTATCTTCCGGGAATGATCGAATACGATGGATTGCTTCAAGCCCATCCATGCCTGGCATTTGGATATCCATCAAGATGATGTCCGGTCGGATGTCAGTCACTACCTTTAAGAGTTCCATCCCACTTTGAACTGAGACGACTCGAAAATTCTTGGCAGATAAATAATCGGATAAAGTCTCTATTACTACCTCGCTGTCATCCACGATCAAAACCAGCGGATGAATGGAAGGTATATTCGCTTTGATGGCGTTTAAGTTTGTTACGGCTTCGATGGATTGGTTTGTAGCATCATCGATGCCATTTGTTTGAGCCTTGCCTGGATTCCACGGCAGTATGATCGTAAATTGACTGCCTTGCCCAAGGGTGCTTTGAACACTTATTTTCCCGTGATGCAATTCTGCAATACGCTTAACAATGGATAGCCCAAGTCCAGTTCCTTCATACTGGCGGGAAAGAGTACTATCCAATTGAACAAATGGTTGGAAAAGATTTTTTATATTCTCCTCTGTAATCCCAATGCCATTATCCCAAACCGTCAAATATACCGATTGGTCAGATTCGTTGGCCTTTACATCCAATCCGATCGACCTTCCTTCGGGAGTAAATTTGATCGCGTTGCTTAGCAGGTTCACAAGCATTTGCTTGATGCGGCGACCATCGCCGTGTACCCAGATCGATGGAGGTGTCATTGCAAAGCTAACTTTTAACTGCTTCTTGTGCGCCATGCCCTTGACCAAGTGCAGACTTGCCTGACAAATATCGGCCACTGATTCGAGGCCAAAACTTAATTCCAACATGCCAGATTCGATTTTGGATAGATCGAGAATATCGTTTATTAATTCAAGCAAGTGCTGCCCGCTTTCCGCTATCGTGCCAACGGCTTTCAACTGCCTTGGATTAAGTTCACCATATGTATTTTCTTGTAGAGTTTCCGACATCCCAAGTATGCCGTTTAATGGGGTGCGCAGTTCATGACTCATGCTGGCAAGGAATTCATCTTTCATGCGCAAGGCTCGTTCGAGCTCAATGTTTGCGCGCTGCATCGCTGCTTCTGCTCGTTTTCGCTCGGTGATGTTGCGGAAGATGCCGTTCGTAATGATGTGACCGTTTGGTTCTTTTCGGCTGCTAACGCTGCCTTCCACGATCACTTCCTCTCCCTGTTTTGTGCGAAATACCATTTCCAGTTGTTGCGGGTGCTGATTGATCATCAGGGATTTCAACATGGCGCGGCAATGCTCATGATAGGCGGGGTCAACCACCTGGAGCATGGTCAGCTGTAGAGCTTCTTCGTAACTGTATCCCAGTGTCTGACTCCATGCGGCGTTGATATAGCGGTAATTACCATTCTCGTCCATGCTTTGTATCAGGTCGCTGGCAGTGTCGAAGAAGTATTGTAAGTTTGCGCGGCTTTCCCGCAAGATCTCTTCCGCTTGTTTGCGCTCGGTGTTATCGAAGATCGTGGTGCGGCTCATGACGAAGTTCCCCTGCCCATCCTTAAGGGCCGTAACATTGACTAATACAGGGAAGGTACTGCCATCTTTGCGGATCATAATAGCTTCGGCATTGAGCACCGCCCCTTCTTTTATTAGGCGGGGGAAACTCTCCTGATAGATTGACCGGCTTTCTTCGGTAATGAATTCGCTGATGTGATGTCCGATCATCTCTGCGGATGTGCGCCCCAGCCACTTTAACTCGGTCTGGTTGATCTGAAGAATGAAACCGTTACGGTCGAGTGAATGATACCCAGCAGGCGCGTTATCATATAGATCTTTCCATTCTATGGTTCGTTCTTCAACCTTTAATTCCAATTCGGCTTGCAGTGTGGCGTTTTCAATTGCCAGCCCGGCATATCCAGCAAATAGCTGGAGGGCCTCTATTTCGGCTGGCCTGATCTTCCGCCCTGTTAGCAGATTGTCGGCTGTGATCAATGCCACCGGTTTTTCACCAGACCAGGCAGCTACACTGATGTGTTGCCCAACCCCATACATGGTATTACCTTCCGGTGGGTTAAACTGTTTTTGGTAATCATCCAGCCATGCAACGCCAGTGGAACTTTGCAGGGCTTTTTCCCAGTTTTCAAATTTTTCGACCGACCCATCGAAGAAACCGGGTTCTTGTACCTCTCCGGTGCGGGTGGTGCCATAAACCCCGAGGACATGTTTGAGGGCATCATCATAAAGGAACAGCCCGATGCGGTCGAAGCCTAACCCAAAGCGGGCACTGTTGTAGATTTCTCGCAGACACTGATCGAGGTCGGTGAGGGAGGCGATGTTCTTTCCCAGTTGAATGACCTTTTCGAGCAGTTCTTGTCGGTAGAGGTTGTCACGCTCGGCGTTTTTTCGTTCAGTGATATCGCGGCAGAAACATACTATGAGTTTACGATCCATCCCCAGTACATTGACACTGACTTCTACATCAAATAAAGTGCCGTCTTTGCGGCGGTGGCGCGATTCAAAACTATCATTACCCGTTTGCAGGATATGGCTGATATGTTTGGCAGTATCCTGATCGCTTTCGAGCGCTTCTATTTCTGGAATGCTCATGGACAAAATTTCTTCCCGCGTGTACCCAGACATGGCGCAATAAGCTTCGTTGACATCCACAAATCTGCCATTCGTATCCACGATCCAAAAACCATCCGAAGTGGTCTCGATGGTTTTACGCAGGCGTTCTTCGCTCTCTTGTAATGCAGTTTCTGCATTCTTTCGTTCGGTGACGTCGCGCAAAATGGCAGTGAAAAATTTTTTGCCATTATTTTCTACATAAGAAATGGTTGATTCTGCTGGGAATTCCCCCCCGCTGGCACGCAGCCCGGTCATGGTAAAAGTCCGATTGCGTGGAATATTCCGTACCTTCTCCGGAGTAATGGCTGCCATGTGATTATGGTGGTTGTTATGGAATCGTACTGGAATAAAACGGCTGATCGATTGCCCAAGAGCCTCTTTTGCAGATACTCCGAACATTCGCTCTGCGGCTCCGTTGAATATGATGATGCGCTGGTCGTTATCCGTGGTAATGATAGCATCCATCGCCAAGTCGATCATGCTTTTGAGGCGAGTTTCGCTTTCTCTCAGTCTTTCTTCTGCATTCTTGCGCTCGGTAATATCCAATAAGTTATTAAGAAAATACCCTTCTCCACCCAGCACAACCGGTTCGGAAGATATCAATATTCGTCGTTCTTCACCGGCACGGGTATAGAGTAAGATTTCGAATTCATGAATGGACCCTTGCTCTCCCACCTTGCCGCGAATTTCCTGTAAGGTCGCTGGTTTGGCTATCCCCAACTCGGTTGCAGTATGCCCTATCGCTTCCTCGCGTGAATAACCAGTCAGGGTTTCCCAGGCATCGTTCACATCCACAATGCAGTAATCAGATTGGCGTGTAATGCCTACTGGAACCGGGTTGAAACGAAATAATGCTGTAAACCACTGTTCAGAATCTTTCACAGATTGTTGCAGTTTGTTTCTTTCAACCGCATAGCGAATCGAGCGGGCAGCCATATTGAACCCGCTCAGGCTTTTCACCAGATAATC
>CAZHOX010000039.1:18049-20524 GCA_964534345.1 uncultured Anaerolinea sp. | reverse complement strand
CTAGGAAAGTCATGACCTCTATTCAGATTTACGACACCACCCTGCGCGATGGGACTCAGTCCGAAGGCTTCAACCTTTCGGCAAATGATAAAGTCCGCGTTGCACAAAAATTGGATGAACTTGGCGTCGCCTTCATCGAAGGCGGCTGGCCGGGTTCCAATCCTAAAGACGTTGAGTTCTTTGAACGCGCCCGCGACATGCAATGGAAACATGCACTTATTACTGCGTTCGGTTCCACCTGCCGTGTCAAAGGCGGACCCGAAGACGATGCCAACATCAAAGCCCTGCTTGATTCGCGAACACCCGTCTGCACTATTTTCGGCAAGACGTGGACATTGCACGTCAAGGAAGTTTTGCTCACCACAAACGAAGACAATCTGCGCATCATTGAGCAGTCAGTTGCCTACCTAAAGGCCAATGGCAAGCGCGTGATTTATGATGCCGAGCATTTCTTCGACGGCTACAAAGCGGATTCATCCTACGCGCTTGAAACTTTGCGTGCCGCAGTCCGCGGCGGTGCAGAGACAGTCGTCCTCTGTGACACCAACGGTGGCACATTGCCTTGGGAAGTGGAAAGCATTGTGCGCGACCTCAAGCCTGCGCTGAATCACCCGTTTGGAATCCACACCCATAATGACGGAGACTGTGCCGTCATCAATTCATTGATGGCAGTGCGTGAAGGTGCAATTCAGGTGCAGGGTACGATCAACGGAGTGGGGGAGCGTTGCGGGAATGCCAATTTGATTTCCATCATGGCAGACCTCGAACTCAAGATGGGCTATCAATGTTTACCCGCAGGAAAACTTGAGCACTTATACGATCTCTCTCATTTTGTAGCAGAAGTTGCAAATATCACACCTGATGAACATTTGCCTTTTGTTGGTAAATCCGCTTTTGCACACAAAGGCGGTGTGCATGTTGCAGCCATGCGGCGCAGCGCGCAATCCTATCAGCATGTGGAACCTGAAAAGGTTGGCAACAAAATGCGTGTGGTCGTCTCTGACCTTTCAGGTCGCGGCAATCTGCTTAGTAAAGCCGAAGAACACGGCGTGGAAGTGGAAGGCACAGAAGTCGTTCCCGTTCTCAACGAGATCAAAGAATTGGAAGCACGCGGCTTCTCTTTTGAAGCAGCAGAGGCTTCTGTCACCATCATGTTGAAGCGGCAGGAATACGGCTACAAACCTCCTTTCGAACTGATCGACTTTTTTGTCAACGTCGAGCATCGTCAGGGGCGCGGTATCTTTGCGGAAGCGATGGTTAAAGTCCGTGTGCAAGGTGAAGTGCTGCATACCGCCGCAGAAGGCAATGGCCCCGTCAACGCGCTTGACCTTGCGCTGCGAAAAGCCCTTGTCGGGTATTATCCGCAGATCGCAAAGTTCCATCTTTCTGATTACAAAGTCCGTATTCTGGATTCTGATCACGGCACCGAAGCCATCACCCGCGTTCTTATTGACACGCGCAACACCACCAGCCGCTGGAGCACCGTCGGTGCAGGCACGAACATCATCGAGGCGTCCTGGCGCGCACTGGCAGATTCAGTGGAATATGGGCTGATGGTGGCTCACTAAATTCTGATGGTGGACCGTGGACAATAGACCGAAAACACGGTCAGTGGTCCACCGTCCACGGTCAATAAACAAGGAATTATTCATGCAAGCAAAGATTACTCTCCTCCCTGGCGACGGCATTGGACCCGAAGTGGTCGGTGAAGCCGTGCGCGTGCTGGATGTGATTGCCAGCAAATACAAACATACATTTGAATACAAAGAACGTTTGATGGGCGGCTGTTCCATTGATAAGTATGGTTCATCGCTCACAGACGAAACTCTCGCCGATTGCCAATCCGCGGATGCGGTTTTGCTTGGCGCGGTGGGTGGCCCCAAGTGGGATGACCCAGCTGCCAAAGACCGCCCCGAACGCGGACTGCTTGCGCTTCGCAAAGGACTCGGCGTGTTTGCGAACCTGCGCCCTGTCAAAGTCCACCCTGCATTGATGGAGTGGTCGCCGCTCAAACCTGAGAAATTGCAAGGCGTGGATATTCTTGTGGTGCGCGAGCTTACGGGTGGCTTGTACTTCGGCTGGCCCAAGGGACGTGATATCAAAGATGGCCGCGAGCGCGCTGTGGATACGCTGGAATATTACGATTATGAAGTCCGCCGTGTGATGGAGTTGGCTTTCAGCCTTGCGAAGGGTCGCAAGAAAAAGGTCACATCGGTGGATAAGGCTAATGTGTTGGAATCATCGCGGCTGTGGCGTCAGATCGCTACCAAGGTGGGGGCGGATAATAGAGATGTGGAACTCGAACACATGCTCGTGGATACCGCCTCAATGAAGCTGATAACTGGTCCCGCGTGGATGGATGTGATCGTCACTGAGAATATGTTCGGCGACATTCTCACGGACGAGGCGTCCGTTTTGGCAGGGTCGATGGGGATGTTGCCCTCTGCCAGTTTGGGTGAATCAACTGTCGGGTTG
>CAZHOX010000039.1:11970-17949 GCA_964534345.1 uncultured Anaerolinea sp. | reverse complement strand
TATGAACCGATCCACGGGTCTGCTCCAGATATTGCGGGCAAAGGAATCGCAAATCCGACTGGCACAATTCTTTCAACTGCAATGCTGCTTCGCCACTCATTGAAGTTGGAAGCTGAAGCTGCGGCCATCGAAAAAGCTGTGGATGAAACCATCACCGAAGGTGCGCGCACTGCCGACATCGGTGGCAAATTATCGACCCGCCAGATGGCGGATGAAATCATCAAAAAATTATAAGGAGATTGAGCTATGGGAATGGAATCGAAATTCATTTGGATGAACGGCGAACTTGTGCCGTTTGAAAAAGCTACCATGCATGTGTTGACCCCAGCCATTCATTATGGCGCAGCAGTGTTCGAAGGCATTCGTGCCTACAATACCCCAAAGGGGCCAGCCGTGTTTCGCCTCACCGATCATGCCGAGCGTCTGTTGGATTCTGCCCGTGTCTTTGGTTTTCGTACTCTTCCTTGGACAACTGAAGATATTGTGAAAGCGGTCAAGGATACTGTGAGAGCCAATGGTTTTGGCGATTGCTACATTCGTCCGCTTTTGTATTTGGATGGCGGCGGCTGGAATTTGAATGTGGATAATGGCAAGGCCTCGCTGTCGATTTCAGCATGGGAATGGGGGAACTACCTTGGTGAAGAAGCGATGGCGAAAGGCATTCGCGCTAACATTTCATCTTTTACGCGTCATCATCCTAACGTGTTGATGACCAAAGCCAAAGTGGCAGGGAACTACGCTAATAGTTTTCTTGCCAAAACCGAGTCTGAACGGCTTGGCTTCCAGGAAGCGATCATGCTTGACCCGCAAGGATATGTAGCTGAGTGTACTGGCGAGAACCTGTTTATGGTGCGTCACGGCAAGATCATCACCCCGTCCACTGCGCCTGTGTTGGAAGGTGTGACCCGCCACTCGATCCACACTATTGCAAAAGATATGGGTTACCGTATTTTGGAACAGCCCATTTCACGCGACCAGCTCTATATTGCAGATGAGGTCTTTGTTTGCGGTACGGCTGCCGAGTGCATTGGTCTGAGCGAAATCGATTTCCGCACAATTGGCGATGGAAAATCTGGCAAGGTAACACGCGAGATCCAAACCGTATACCATGATGCGATCCGTGGCAAATTGCCGCAGTATGAAAACTGGTGTGAGTACGTAGATTAATTGGACCACGGACCACAGACGATGAACCACCTTTGGCCAGTCGTCTGTGGTCTATTTATTGTCTGGGGTGGGGAATCCTGTGATATAATCTCGCCGCCTTGAAAAAGGCACATTTTGCCTGGGACGGGCAATAAGCGTCCCTGAGCGGGTTCTTCATCCCCGCTAAACTCATTCCGTTCCACACCTGTCTATGAATTGCGTGTTGGAGAACGGCACAAGTTAAGGAGTACTACATGGCTGTCATTTCTATGAAAGCCCTGCTTGAGAGCGGCGTCCACTTCGGACATCGCACCAACAAGTGGGACCCCCGCATGAAACCGTACATCTTCACCGAACGTAACGGTATTCATATTATTGATCTTCAGCAGACTGTTAAGTTGCTGAATCAGGGCTATAACACCATTCGCGATGTCGCTGCAAATGGCGGTACAGTTCTGTTCGTTGGTACCAAACGCCAGGCTCAGGAAACTGTTGCTGAAGAAGCCGCCCGCTGCGGTATGCCCTATGTGACCGAGCGCTGGATGGGTGGTATGCTCACCAACTGGTCGACCATGTTCAAGCGCATTCAGGAACTTGAGCGCCTTGAAAAAGTGCGCGACACCGATGAGATCAGCCGCCTGACTAAAAAAGAAGGCTTGTTGATCGAACGCGATATTACCCGCCTTGGAACCCGCCTTTCTGGTGCTCGCATCATGAAGCGCCGCCCTGATCTGCTCTTCATTGTGGATGTTGGTCGGGAAGAAGCTGCTGTTCGTGAAGCGAATCTGCTCAAGATCCCGATCGTTGCTTTGGTCGATACCAATTGCAATCCTCAAAATGTTGATTATGTGATCCCTTCCAATGATGATGCCATTCGTGCCATCAAATTATTGGTCGCCAAGATGGCAGATGCTGTTCTCGAAGGCAAGGCCATGCGCAAGGAAGAAGAACCCGAACAACCTGGCGAAGCCAAAACCGAAGGCAAACCAAAATCCCGCCCATCCCGCAAGCCCGTTGTTGAAACTGAGCAGGATGAAATGGGAGACGACGTATTGCTCGGCGAATCCACACTTGCCAAAATGAACGCCAAGACCGGCGATGCTTCTGCAGAAGAAAAACCTGCGAAAGATGATTCCGCTCAGACTGCGGCATAATAATTAACAACATCAACTGTAAAGTTGCACCAAGGATTGTGAAATGGAAATAACAACTGAGATGATCAAGCAGCTCCGTGCTGCCACCAGTGCTCCCATGTTGGATTGCCGCAAAGCATTGCAGGAAGCAGATGGAAATTTTGATAAAGCTGTAGATTGGCTGCGTGAGAAGGGAATGGCAACCGCCGCCAAACGCGCCGATCGTGATGCCTCCAATGGAGTTGTCGAATTGTATTCCCACGGCGCCGGGCGTGTAGGTGTCATGGTTGAGATCAACTGCGAAACTGACTTTGTTGCCCGCGCTGAACAATTCCGCGCTCTTGCTCATGAGATTGCGTTACAGATCGCTGCAAGTGCTCCAAAGTACATCACCGCAGATGAAATCCCCGCTGCTGAACTTGAACATGAAGCGGATATTGCCCGTGCTCGCGCCAAAGAAGAAGGCAAACCCGATAATATTTTGCCGAAGATCGTGGAAGGCCGTGTTGAGAAATATAAGGATGAAGTCTGCCTGATGCGACAGACATACATCCGCGATGAGTCCCTTACCATTGAGAAGCTGATCTTGCAGAACGTAGCTGCCATTGGTGAAAATGTCATCGTTCGCCGTTTCCAGCGTTGGGAACTGGGCGATAGCACAAATCAGAATTAAGTTTAAAGAGCCAGCCTTCGGGTTGGCTCTTTTTCTATCTGGCCAAAGTTTTCAGAAAATAAAATTATTTGGAGGTATGAATGGCAGAATTAAAATATAAACGGATCCTGCTCAAATTAAGCGGCGAAGCACTTGGTGGTAAATCTGGATTTGGTATCGATGTAGATGAAGCCGAATCAATTGCCAGCCGTATCAAAGAGGTCCGCGAGATGGGTGTGGATGTGGCTGTGGTCATTGGCGCAGGCAACCTATGGCGCGGCAAGCAAGGGCTGGAACGCGGCATGGATCGTTCCACAGCCGATTATATGGGCATGCTTGCCACAGTGATGAATGCTATGGCTTTGATGGATGCCCTTGAACGCCAGGGCGTATTTACCCGTGTCATGTCTGCCATTGAGATGCGTGCTATTGCTGAGCCATATATTCGCCGGCGTGCGATACGCCATCTCGAAAAGGGGCGAGTGGTAATTTTTGGCGCAGGGACTGGAAACCCATTTTTCTCAACAGATACAGCCGCTGCATTACGTGCGACGGAGATAGATGCGAATGTTGTCATCAAGGCCACAAAGGTGGATGGAGTCTATGATTCAGACCCCAAGAAGAATCCAGAAGCCAAAAAGTTCGATCAATTAGGATACATTGATGTACTGAACCGGCGTCTTGAAGTAATGGATAGTACCGCCATTACCCTTTGCATGGAAAATAACCTGCCTATTCTAGTGCTGAATCTATGGGATTCAAAAGCCCTGCTTGCCGCATTGCGCGGTGATGCAGTAGGCACTCTTGTTTCTGCATAAATCAATAGTAGATATAGCATTTTTCCTCTCCTGTTTTTATAAAATAGGAGAGGAAATTTTTATTTTCTGAGAGTCTCTCTTTTTTTTACATATCCTCTCATGTTTTTAGCCCTCCCATAGCCTAAATTCTTGTTTTAAGGTATCCTTGCATTGTATAAATTTTTAGGAGGAAGATAGTGAGTACCGATGAAATTAGAGACCTGTTGAAAGATGCTGAAACCCGCATGACTGGCGCGATCCAATCCCTCTCCGATGATCTCGCTGGCATTCGTACAGGAAGAGCCAACCCTGCCTTGGTTGAAAGACTCCCGGTGGAATATTATGGCTCGCCAACCCCACTTATGCAGCTTGCGAGCATTAGCGTCCCTGAGCCGCGTTCCATCATGATCAAACCATTTGATGCAGGTTCCATTAAGGATATTGAAAAAGCGATTCGCACATCAGACTTGGGGTTGAATCCCAGTTCTGATGGAAAAGTAATTCACCTGAACCTTCCTCCACTTAATGAAGAGCGCCGCCGCGATTTGGTAAAACACATGCATCATCGCCTTGAAGAAGCCCGTGTTGCCGTTCGCAACATCCGCAGAGATTTGCATAACGACATCCGCGATTATGAGAAAGAAAAATTAATCACGGAAGATGATCTTAAACGCGGCGAGGAAGACCTGCAAAAGCTAACCGATAAATTTGTGGAAGACATTGCAAAGCACGGCGCGCACAAAGAAAAAGAGATCATGGAAGTATAGACTTTTCTGGTACCCTATTTATGGTGCCAGAAAGAGTATTCAAAATTATGTCTGAACCCTCCTCCAATATTCCTCTCGAAAAAGTCCCTCAACACGTTGCCATGATCATGGATGGCAACGGACGTTGGGCCCTTCAACGCGGCTTGCCGCGACTGGCTGGTCACAAAGCGGGGACAGAAAACCTGCGCAGAGTTATCCGGTCCACAGTTGAATTTGGCGTTAAGTACCTGACGATCTACGCCTTCTCCACTGAAAATTGGGGACGCCCTGCCGAGGAAGTAAATGGGCTGATGCTCATTCTTCAGAATGTGATCGACCGAGAGCTAAATGAACTTCACAAGGAAGGCGTCCAACTGAGGCATATTGGGCGGTTGGAGGCACTGGATCCGGCCATTCAGAAAAAAGTACTAAATGCTATTGACCTAACCAAAAATAATGACCGCCTCATCCTGAACGTAGCATTCAATTATGGTGGAAGGGATGAAATTGTCTGTGCCATTCAAAAGATAATCAAGGATGGTATTTCTGCGGAAGATATTACTGATGAACTAGTGAATAAATATCTATTTACTGCAGGTGTCCCAGACCCAGATCTTATTATCCGCACATCAGGCGAATTAAGAGTAAGCAACTTCCTCATTTGGCAGGCAGCATATTCAGAGTGGTATATTACTCCAACGTTTTGGCCCGATTTTGATAAAGAAGAATACCGCCGCGCGTTGGAAACTTTCGCCCATCGTGATAGACGTTTTGGAAAGGTATCTTCTGGGGAACTTCAGGAATCCAATGCGTAGAAGATTAATCACAGCACTCGGACTTGCCGCCATAGGAATGCCCGCCATACTATTTGGCGGCATCTTTTATTATTTGCTAATGGGGACTTTTCTTATTGGCGCTGCGTGGGAATATGTGCATTTATTTCGCGCTGTCAAATTTGAACCACACATGCAAATTACCCTTGGTGGTGTTGCGCTGGTTACAATAACGCGCATGTTCTTCCCCGAGTTTGCGCAGCCAGCTTTTGCAGTAAGCATACTCATGGCAATGGCCTATCACTTATATGCTTATGAACGTGGACGCGACCAGTCTGCGCTGGATTTTGCACTCACTATAGCGGGTATCGTTTATATTGGTTGGATCGGTTCATATCTATTCGAATTACGAAACCTCCCTGAAGGCGGTTGGTGGTTCATGTTGGTTATGTTCTGTGTTTGGTCAGGAGATTCAGGCGCTTACTCTATTGGCAGGGCGTACGGAAACCATAAAATGGCGCCGCGCCTCAGTCCCAAGAAAAGTTGGGAAGGGTATGCCGCCAGTGTATTTACTGGAATGATCACCGGCGCTTTTTATGTTTATGTGTTCACTACCTTCGGCAATTTGACAAGTGATATCACCATCTGGCAAGGGGCAATCATGGGCTTATTGCTTGGCGCACTGCCTCCTTTGGGAGACCTCGGCGAAAGTATGATCAAACGCCAATCTGG
>CAZHOX010000039.1:5655-11870 GCA_964534345.1 uncultured Anaerolinea sp. | reverse complement strand
ATTGACGGGACTCGCCCCTTGGCATTTGGCCGCTCAAATTCACTTGCCATGGTGGCCCTTGCTCCACGTGGTACGATGTTTGACCCTGGTCCATTTTTGTATATGAACAAACTAGCGGTTGGCCCAGATGCAAAGGGCGTGATCGATATTGAAAAACCCATCACTGAAAACCTTAAGGCCATTGCGAAAGCCAAAGGAAAGCATATTGAAGATTTGACGACCATCATCCTAGACCGCCCGCGCCATGATGATATGGTTGCCGAGATTCGTTCCTGCGGGGCACGCATACGCCAAATCCCTGACGGCGATGTAGCTGCTGCATTGATGACTTCGTGGCCGGATTCCGGTGTGGATGTTTTGCTTGGTATTGGAGGTACACCAGAAGGTGTATTGACAGCCTGCGCGCTGCGTGCGATGGGTGGCGAAATTCAAGGCAAACTATTTGCTCGTGACGAAGATGAATTGCGTAGGGGCCGCGAAGCAGGATATGATTTTGATAAAGTATTAACCATGAATGATCTGGTTTCATCGGAAGATGTGTTTTTTGCAACCACTGGCATCACTGATGGCGAATTATTAAAGGGTGTGCGCTATCATGGCGATCACATCACAACAGAAAGCCTCGTAGTGCGTGGCCTTACAGGTACTATTCGCCGGATCAACGCCACACATAGCACGGACAAACTGGATAATTTAAGCTCAATCCATTATTAAATTTCGTCGATTTGATTAATGTAAGCCCACTGGATGAGTTCTTCATGTTCGATGGATTTTCAGGAATGACTTCGAATGCTTGTGCCTGGTGGTGACATTAGAATCAACAAATAAAAAACTATTTTCATTGAATGATTGAATTTGTTTGAGGTGAGATTTTTACTTTTTCATAATGAAGGATACTAATAATTTTTCATGATTCCTGGGCTTGATGGGTTACGAGCAATTGCATTTCTAATGATTTTTGGGTTCCACACAGACCATCTTCCTTTTGGTTGGCTGGGGGTACAGATGTTCTTTGTGATCTCTGGTTATTTGATTACAGGAATTCTTTTGCGGATGAGAGAGAAGCTGCCTCCGTGGGAGTACTTTCTGAAGTTTTATGGCAGACGCTTTTTTAGAATATTCCCACTTTACTATTTTTACCTGTTATTGATATTTATCCTGTCAATATGGGCAATCTCCATATCATTCAAACCAAAGATGATGCATGTGGTTGTGGATCAAATATGGTATGCAGTTTTGTACGTTTATAACTTTTATTCTACACTGCGTGGATTTAATTCTTCCCCTTTTCTTGATCACCTCTGGTCGCTATCAGTAGAGGAGCAGTTCTATATTATCTGGCCTTTGTTGATATTTTTTATAAATGAAAAACACCTAAAGAAGTTGTTTTTGGCAGGGATCATTGCAGGACCAGTCTTTCGCTTTCTTATATTCTTAATCTATCGATCGGGTTATATTGAATCATTTCGTGCGCTTCCTATCTATACCCTTCCGTTTAGTCATGTGGATGCATTTGCTCTTGGCGCGTATATTACCCGTTTTTCCATTCCAAATGCACGTAAGCAATTAATATATTTATCTTTTGCTGTTCCTGTAATAGGTTTTATTACTCAATTTATGGCAAATGGTAATTTTGAGCCTTTCATGACTCTTGGTTATCAAGATTCAATGCCGGATGCATATCAATATATTTGGGCTTATACCTTGTTGAATTATTTATTTGTGGTTCTTTTGTATTGTGTGGTCTATGAGAAGATGTTTGTCCGATTTCTTGATTTACCTCCTTTACAATACCTCGGAAAGATTTCGTATGGCCTGTATATTTATCACTTTCCCATTGTCTACTTTTTTCCAGTAGGCTTGTTAAGCATGTTTCATGGGTTTGATGCATCAAAAGGGGGAGGGGCCTTAATTATATTATTCATGGCTTTCGTTGTTACGGTAGTGGTTGCATCATTAAGTTATTATGCGTTGGAAAAACCTTTTCTGAAAATGAAAGATCGATATGTCTCTTATTCAAATGGAGTAGGGGATACTGTAATAAATTCTAATGCAGGTACCTCATAATGAGATTTATTATTTTTTCTATATCTTTAAGTGTCAGATCAGCGATCTGTCATTTTTTTATTATATCTATGTAAGAGGGGTATCAATAAATTTTTATGATTCCTGGGCTTGATGGTTTACGTGCAATCGCTTTTCTTATGATATTTGGCTTTCATACCGGCACCGTTGAATTTGGCTGGATGGGGGTGCAGATATTCTTTGTGTTTTCCGGATTCCTGATTACCGATATTCTGCTGCGGATGAAGGAGAAGTTGCCTGCCAGCGAATACTTTAAGAGATTTTATATTAGACGCTTTTTTAGGATTTTCCCACTATATTATTTTTACTTGTTTTTGATCTTTGTTGCTGCAACGTGGTTTCTCTCTGTTTCGTATAAGCCTAGAGTGATGCGGGCGGTCGTAGATCAGATCTGGTATGCAATTTTGTATGTTTATAATTTTTACTCTGCTAGTTACACTTTCAATCCTTCCCGCATGCTTGACCATCTATGGTCGCTATCGGTAGAGGAACAGTTCTATATAATCTGGCCGTTGCTTATTCTTTTGGTCAATGAAAAACACCTTAAAAAACTGTTTGTGGCGGGGATTATCGCAGGACCTGTTTTTCGGCTTATCATATTTATTATTTATCAAATAGGTGATGTAGATTCATTTCGGACTTATGTTTGGTTTCCTATTTATACCCTTCCGTTTAGCCATATAGATGCCTTTGCATTTGGCGCATATATTTCCCGTTTCTCGATCCCCAATGCTCGAAAGCAGTTGCTGTACCTATCTTTTGCTGTTCCTTTGATAGGCTTTGCAACGCAGTTTATAGCAAATGGTTATTTTGAGCCATTCCTAACTTTGGGGTATCAGGTTACATTACCTGACGCATATCAATATATTTGGGCTTACACCCTATTAAATTATTGGTTTGTTGTCATTATTTATTGTGTGGCGCGGGAAAAGATGTTTGTTCAATTTCTGGATTGGCCACCTTTGCAATATTTGGGAAAGATATCGTATGGTTTGTATATTTACCATTTCCCATTGATATGGATTGCAGGCCTTATTCGAGACCATAGCTTCCCGGATGCCGCAGCCCGTCCTGTAATTTTAGTAGGAGCATTTGTTGGGACGGTGGCAGTCGCCTCGTTGAGTTATTACCTGTTGGAAAGGCCATTCTTAAAATTAAAGGATCGATTTGCTTCATATTTAAATTGAGTTACAAGTAATAGCCTGACCATTATTTGTTGAATGTGAAGAAATATGAAGAATAAGGTGTCAACATCTCCTTTTTGGATGACCTAAATGTATAATTTGGTTGTCGTATAATTTCCCCTTGAATGCAATAAAGGAAATCTCACTTGTTAAATACAGTCCGCCCTTACATTACCAAGGATGAACCATTTGGACCTATCGATTCGATTGATATTGATTCGAATGATCTTAACGCGCTGAAGCTTTTATTCGAGCAGCATAATTGGACGTATAAAAACCTGCGCAATAGACCTTCCATTATTATTGGCCGCAGAGGGTCAGGGAAAACATATTATTTGAGAAGTGTGTTTTTTGATAAGCAATATGATTTTTATACTGAGATCAGAACTGCACGTGTGCTAGGAAATATGACCAGAGTCATTCAAAGAATGACGAAAGATGCTGTGTTTCCGGAGATGGTATCTGAACTTTGGGAGATCGTATTGTGGATCAGTGTGTTCGCAGAGATCAGAAAACATTCATTGCTGATGGAAGATGATCTGTTCGTAGTCAATACATATCTTGAAAAGTTGAATGTGCGGGACAGTGGGGACGTTGACGGTGTGCTTTGGAGCCTTTCAATGATGCTCGATGAGCTAATGGATGAAAATCCAAATGGCGGTGTTTCTGAGATATTAAGAGGCTTGGGCCGGATTAATTTTGATTATGTAAAGGCCCTTGTTCTGAGTGCTTTTGAACGATCCAAGAAGACTTTTGTGATCTTGATGGATTCGTTGGATGATTTTCAACTTGATATAGACTCTGTTGACAGATCTCTTCAAGGATTGCTTAAGCTGGTTGGTTCCATGAATAAACCGCGGGATGTTGTTGATGTGCGGTTCTGCCTGCCTGCAGAGATATATCACCGGTTTATCAAGATTTCATCCAACCCGAACAAGGATTTTCGGCGTGCACTAAAACTCCAGTGGACGGCATCTGAACTGGTTTTGCTCGGTGCACAGCGATTAATGTTTTACCTCGCTTTGTACTATCAGGATTTTCTAAAAGCCATCTTTCCCCTTGATCTTACAAAGAGGGCAGATGCGTTGACGCTTTTTCAGGCAGTGCTTCCTGAAAAAATAATAAATCAGGCTGGGTTTCAGGAAGAGACCATGTCATACATCCTAAGGCATACCCAGCTTTTGCCAAGGCATTTTTTGATGCTGCTTAATTCGATCTTCAAGAATCCTGATATGAACAGAAGATCGCCTTCGTTTCCCATTGACCAGGAAAGGATCATCAATGGCATCCGGCAAGTGGAGGAGTTCATGGTGGGGGAGATATTTGTGGCTTTCAAACCTACCTATCCGACTGCCGAAGATACTTGTAAGCGGTGTCTGCCGGAACTTGGGCATAAATTCACGATGAGCGATCTGCACCGTGTTTTCACACGACATGGCAAGGCTGTTTTTGGAAGCGATAGCCTGTTTGAGTTTCAGAGAATGTTATTGGAGATTGGCGCCATTGGCAGAGTAATCCCAGGCAAGGAAAAAGATGTATATATCAAAGGCAACTTTGAATATACGGTTTTACATGAAATGGTGCTGGGGCAGGAAGATGAATTATGTGTTCACCCTCTCTTCTCTGGAATTTTTCATGGAAATGGCAAAGATCGCCCCGTTTATCCGTATGGGAGCATATTGGATGATGAGGATTATCGCAATAGTGATGATTAACCATCAGCTATTGTTGTCATCAAAAGAGGCATGTTCTTATGAACATGCCTCTTTTGATGACAGACCAGATCATGTTTATGGCTCTATCTCTATTTCTATTTTTATATGACCTGAAGATTGTGAACGGTGATATCGATTAATGTTGGGAAGGGGAGAGCCTTGCCAGATGGCGAACGCGGTGTGACTAATCTTCGAGATGGATATAAGAAACCATTACCTTGTTTGTGTTCGAGAGGGACATTAGCTGCGGTAGCCAATTTGCTGATAATGTCTACGGTGTAATCATGCTGAATGAGCAGACCAGTTTCACGGTCAAAGCGGAAGCGTTGAATCTTGCTATGGGTGGGAATGCTTTCTGGATAGTCCGCTTCAAGCCAGCCAGGTTCGATTTCCTTCCAGTCAATATCTTCACGCATTAATAAGGCGGGTAGTGTGAAATAGTTCCAGAAGGCATAGTTTGCAAAATAGGACATGTCCAGATCGTCCCAATGGAACAGCCGCATGCCGCCAGGGAAGTAGCCGCGCGGGGCTTTTCGCTCTTCGATAATCTTGTTCATTGGGGCTTCCAGACGGACATCATGCCCATCTAGCACACCTGCGATGGTTGGGGTTTTACCTATGGGGGTCAACCTGGAAAATGGACGGGCGATCTCCATCGAAATTTTTGCGTGATTAAAGAATGGCCGTCTTTTCAATGTAAACGCCCAGCCGTGAACGCTTACTTCAGCTTCAATAGTTTTGGCGTTTTTCCAAAATTTCCTGCCGCCGTATGCGGCAAGAGCTTTTTCTGCAGTCTGATTCATTTCAAAACCTTGATGACTTCATCTGGCGCTTCTTCCGGCGGGTAGTGACCGATCTTGTTCAAGATCGTGAGTGTGTGATTCTGCATCAGATCTGTCCACACTTTTAATTCTCCTGCTTTGAATGCAATGTCTGAATCGCCCCAGACGATGGCAGTTGGGATGTGTTTGATCTTTTCACGCTGATCCCAGAGTGTTTTGAGCCACGGCGTTGATCCGAGGATCTCACGCGGAAAAACCCATGTGCCTACACGGGCAGTCTTTTCCTGATGTGGCATGTAGTAATGTTTGCGTACTTCTTCTGGCATTTTTTTCTTTGGGCCGTATGCAGCTTTTGATAAGACCTTGCCGATCATATTGAAATTTAGTGTAAAGAATTTGCCAATTGGGCCGCCAGCCATGCCGCTGAAGTTGACGAAGTTGGGGATGTC
>CAZHOX010000039.1:3556-5555 GCA_964534345.1 uncultured Anaerolinea sp. | reverse complement strand
GCAATGCAGCGTTGGGTCTTCGACATCTCTTTGATGATCTCGCGGTACTCAAATGACCAGCCCGGGTTGCCGTGTAACAGCACAATGGGGTCGCCTGTGCCTTCATCCACGTAATGCATCTCACCTTGCGGTGTTGAAAAATAATGATCTTTGAACGGGTATTCCTTTTTGTTGAGCCAGGCTGGTCTTGTTTCGTTGTTCATTTTTCTCCTCGGTCTTTACATGTATATACACGTATTTTCAATATTTTTTTCCTCTCGTTTTCAGAGAGGAAAAATTTCGAGTTAGTTTTCTTCCACGATCATAGAGATTTGATGCAAGCCTCGCATCATCGTGTCCCACTGGTCAGCGCCTACAGCATCCAAAATATGAGACTGCGCCTCCTGCCAGTAGGGGAGGGCCTTCTCCAATGTGGATTTTCCCTTGGCTGTGACCGTGATCGGGCGCGAGCGGCGGTCGCTTCCCACCGACACCTTGACCAGCCCTTTCTTAACCAGCGGACTCAAGTTACGGGTGAGGGTTGTCCGATCCATTGCCATGATGGTGGATATATCCTGCATGGAGGTTTCCCCCAGCATGGATAGCGCATTGAGCAGGGAATACTGTGTTGACCGTAACCCGGCTGGCGCGAGCGCCTTGTCATAATATTGGGTGATGAGCCGTGTGGCGCGGCGGGTGTTGAACCCAACACAGGGAACCGCCTGCCGTGCAAATTCGTACAAGCTTTCTTTGGGCATGTCTTTGAACATAATTAGTGTATATACACATGTTTAGGGGATTTGTCAATGCAGTTCGAGTGGCAAAGATACCCGAAGCAGAATCAACTCACGGTTAAGTTTGAAGCGCGGAACTTCATCCATAATTTATTTTTGTGGCGTAGAATAAAAGCAGGAGTAATCATGGAATCGATTCAAGAACTTTATCGAATTGGTGTGGGGCCTTCGAGCAGCCACACGATGGGGCCGCGGCGTGCGGCGGAAATTTTTTGTGAGCGGTATCCCTCTGCGGCGGGGTATCGCGTAAAACTTTATGGAAGCCTCTCTGCCACAGGGCGCGGACATTTGACCGATGCGGCGCTCAAAAGTGTTTTTGTGCCGGGCGCATTGGAAGTGATCTGGAGAGAAAAGGAACTTCCTTTTCATCCGAATGGAATGCGTTTTACAGCGGTGGATGCAAATGGAAAGGCGCTTGGTCGTTGGGAAGTGTATAGCGTGGGCGGCGGTGCCTTGCGTGACGAGGGCAGCCTGCCTATTCCGCAGCAGATCTATGACCTGAATAAAATGTACCTGATCCTCGACCAATGCAAGTTGACGGGACAGCCGTTGTGGGAGTATGTTGAGGAGCGTGAGGGCAAACAGATTTGGGAACATTTGCGCAAAGTGTGGGACGTGATGCAGGCGGCAATTGAACGCGGTTTACATGCAGAAGGGGTGTTGCCCGGCGGGTTGGGGATTGCGCGCAAGTCGTGGGCGTTCTATCGCAAGACCATGCTTTCGGGGCAGGTGCTTCAACGTGCGGGGTTGGTCTCTGCGTATGCGCTGGCGGTTTCAGAAGAGAATGCTTGCGGTGGTGAGATCGTAACTGCGCCTACTTGCGGTTCGTGTGGCATTGTGCCTGCGGTGCTGCGTTATTTGCAGGAAGTGTTGAAGTGTTCAGATGAATCGATTCTGCGCGCGCTTGCGACTGCGGGACTGATCGGCAATTTGGCGAAACACAACGCTTCAATTTCCGGTGCCGAAGTTGGTTGCCAGGGAGAAGTGGGAGTTGCCTGCGCTATGGCAGCGGGTGCGGCGGCACAATTGCTGGGTGGCACGTCACGCCAGATCGAATACGCCGCCGAGATGGGACTGGAGCACAACCTCGGCCTGACCTGTGACCCCGTGGCGGGGCTGGTGCAAATTCCATGCATTGAGCGCAATGCCTTTGCCGCCGCGCAAGCTCTCGCCAGCGCGGACTACGCTCTCTTCACTGACGGTGGACATCGCATCTCGTATGATGA
>CAZHOX010000039.1:0-3456 GCA_964534345.1 uncultured Anaerolinea sp. | reverse complement strand
AGCCTTGGCCCTTTGCTGGAGCGCTCAGGGTTTCATGTGCTGCTTGCTTCCAATGGCGAAGAGGCATTGAGCAAGGTGCAGTCGCATCATCCCGATGTGATCGTGATGGATGTGTTGATGCCGCGCATGAACGGGCGTGAAACGCTGCGCCGAATGCGCAGATCCAATATTTGGATTCCGACCATTTTGTTGACTCAAGTGGGTGAGGCGTCGGAGCGTGCGGTTGCTTTGGAAGAAGGCGCGGATGACTACCTCAACAAGCCGTTTCATTCGGAGGAATTGCTTGCACGCATCCATGCTGTGTTGAGACGGGCGCGGTCTGTGGGGCAATCACTCTCTTCTGCGCGACGCCTCGCCTCTTTCGACCTGATACTTGATCGCCAGTCTCGTAGAGCTTTCCTCGCTGACGCATCTCTCAACCTCACACCAAAGGCGTTTGCTGTTCTCGAATATTTGATGACCCATCCAGATGAAGCCGTAACCCGTGAACAGCTGCTTCACTCCGTTTGGGGATGGGAATATCCCACCGGCACACGCACCGTGGATACCCGTGTGAATGAACTGCGGCGCGCTTTGAATGATGACGCCGCATCTCCGCGCTTTATCCAGACTCTGACGGGTGAGGGGTATATTTTCATTGCACCTGTAAAGCCTGCCCCATGAAACGATTCAAATTCATTCTTCCATTCCTGCCGCTTGTCGTTGGCGCTCTGGCGTTGACCTTCCTTCCCATTCTCATCCAACCAGAAATTGTCATTTCTTTCCGGTTGGGGCTGGGTGCGGTTCTCTTTCTGCTCGGTCTGCTTATCACGGTATGGATTCAGGCTCTCGCCGTGGTGGATGCCGTGCGCGAGAAAAAGGCGCGCACGAAAATTGACGCTGCCATCCGCGATTACGAAGAGGGACATCGCCGCTTCATCCGCAGGCTGGACCATGAGCTCAAAAATCCGCTGATGAGTTTGCAGGCTTCGTTGGAGAATCTGCAAGCCGCAACAGAATTGGATGCACGCCGCAAAGCGGAGGGAAACATTCAACGGGCGTTGGAGCGTCTCTCTCATTTGCTGCGTGACCTGCGGAAACTCTCTGAGCTTGAAGAAAATATGTTGGAGCGCGATCTTGTGGATGTGCCCGAACTTCTGACAGAACTGCTTGAAGTGGTGCGCTCCACGCCTGGGCGCGAGAACCGTCAGATCAATTTGCTTGTGACGAAAGTGCCAATGCCTCCGCCGCCAGTAGTGGGGGACCGCGATCTGCTTGGCCTCAGCTTGTACAATCTCCTTGATAACGCACTCAAGTTCACGGTCCAGAATGAGGCGATCGAAGTTCGGGTGCGCGATAATGGGCGCTCGGTCGTCGTCGAAGTGGCGGATGGCGGGCCGGGGATTCATCCAGAAGAGCAGGTGCAGGTATTTGAGGAGTTGTATCGCGGTGAGAATGCCCACGCGATCGAAGGCAGCGGGTTGGGACTTTCTTTTGTGAAACGCATCATCGCATTGCATCATGGGGAGTTGACCTTGCGAAGCCAGCAGGATGAGCAGCATGGCACGATCTTTACCGTTCGCCTGCCTGTTACCAAACTGTGACAAGGCTGTGTCCCGCCTGTGACGATGTTTCGATATAAATGCTTCTATATCAACATTTAAAGGAGCAAACATGAAACGAATACTGTATACGATCCTCGCCGCGGCTGCGATACTTTTAGGGAATTATTTATTTTCCAATGGCACGCTGGAAGCGACTGTGGAAACGCCCACTCCAATTGTAGTACCCACCTTGCCTGTGCCATCTGCGACAAGCTCTGATACCAACAGCTCAGATGTCTCTTATATGGGGACGTCCTTTACCATCCCGCTTGGTTTGGCGAATGGAACTCAAAATGAGATCGTGCCGCGCGCCGCCTCAAGCGACCCTACCCAGGCATCTTTGAATGTGTGGCCTGAGCATACAAAGATCGTTCTGCAGGGCTATCCATTGCAGGGAAAATTGTATGAGCCTCAGATCATGGTCTTTCCAGCGGACGAGTACCAAAAGATGAGCGCTGACCCTGCAACTTCCATGTACGATGCCAGATCAATGATCACCACTTTGCAATACATTATTGCCACGGGAAATTTCCCTGCTCAACCGCAGGTGCCAGACCGCCTCCCGGCTTTGCCAGACCAACATGCGTACCAGGTTTTTCATACGCAAGAGACAATTCTAACGTTCAAGAATGGGAATGGTATTCGCTACATCACATCCTACAGTCAGGCGGCTTTCCCTGATATCAGCTCGAATTTGATCTATTCCTTTCAGGGGATCACGCTTGACGGAAAATATTATGTGTCTGTGATGATGCCGATTGAACTCGCCGGGTTGGACCCTGCGCCGCAGAATGCCGAGCAATATCCTACCTATTTGACTACGACTGTAGACCGTATCAGTCAGGCTGGTGAATCGTTCAATCCATCCGTTGAATCATTGGATGCGATGGTTCAATCTCTGCTGGTGGGGTTGCCTGCCACGTCTGATGCGATGCCAGCGACCTCAGAACCTGCTGCATCTGGCGAACTGGACGGGTTGTGGATCACCAATGTTGGCAGATTGAACCTCAAGCAGGATATCAACGGCAACGGCGAGATCACCGCCACCACAGATAGTTATGGTGATTTAGGACGGCAGGATGTTCTTCAAGGGACTTTGAATGGCGATACTGCCACCTTGAATTCACAGATGTTGGGCGATCTCACCATTGTGTTTTCGGGAAATACGTTTGCGACCGTGAAAGACAGCCGGGTTTCCTTTTGCGGAATCCGCGCCAGCGAATCAAGCGAACTCCCTGATGGCTGCGGTTTCAGCGGGACGTGGACTCTCGCAGCCGACAGTTTTTTCCCTCAAGGCAGTACCGTGGTGTTGAAACAGGTGAACGAAAATGTGACTGGTGATTTTTATGATGGAAAAGGCAATGTCTTCGATACACTTACGGGACAAGTCACTTGGGGAAAGGGTTGGTCTATGCTCGGCACGAACGAAAAAGGTCATACCATCACCTTGATGATGAATCCAGGTGAGACCGGGTTTGAGTATATTTACGATGACCTGTACCAGTTAAAACTTTGTGCTGTGCGCGACGGATTGAACAGCGCAGACCTTGGGAATTTTGTTTGCGGTTTGTAGGCGGGAAATCAAAAAACAAATACTGTTGAAATATAAAGCAGGTTCCTTTTTAGGCGCGTCCCATGGACGCGCCTATTCACCGATAAGGCGATGGCGAAATTGAGATGAGTCTTTTTACGAAAGTAAATAGGGAGTTTGGTAAACTTAAAACATGACTAGCTGATGTCTGGACTCTGAATGGCAGGCTGTCAATACAATCAGGCAAAGGAAATCAACAGAGATGAAATATTTATTGATCAAAGGCTCAATGCATGTGGTGGGATATTCGCCTGATGGAGACTCGATGATGTTCAAGGCCGC
>CAZHOX010000038.1:14784-21032 GCA_964534345.1 uncultured Anaerolinea sp. | reverse complement strand
TGGCGATGACGGTGAGGTCTTTTTCGCCGTATTTTTCTTTGAAGTGCTTGACGGTGTCGTGAACGCCCTTGCCCCAAACTTCAGAAGCGTCGAGCAGTTCGATCTGGTCGTCGTGGATGTAGGCGTAGGTGGGTTTGGAGGCTTTGCCTTTGAAGACCAAGCCATCGAAGCCAGCCCAGCGCAAACGGGCGGCAGACCAGCCCCCATGGTGAGAATCAGTTACCGTTCCAGTAAGAGGCGATTTTGTCACAACTGCCATGCGTCCGCTCATATTTGCTTCCGAGCCGGTGAGCGGTCCATTCATAAAGCACAGAATGTTGTCAGGGGAGAGGGCATCGACCTTGGGGCCGTTATCAAAAACGAACTTCACGCCGAGGCCGCGTCCACCAATATATTTGCGAGCATCATCCTCAGGAACAGGCTTGAATTCTACTTTGCCTGCTGTGAGGTCCACCCAACCGATCCGATTTGCATAACCGCCAAGTTCCATGATGTTTCTCCTTTTTGACAAACGAATATAGAACAGCACAAGCTGTCTTTTTGTATATAAGTTACCATTATCTGTAAACGATTTCAATAATTAAGGATTTCCTTATTCGAAAGTGCAATTCCAATTAATCGCGGCGCCTTATTATGTGTAATCCCCAAATAGAAACTATGCGAATTTCTATAAAATGAGACTCTGCGTAAAGAGATAATTTGCAACCATAATCTGATTTGCCCAATGCGGTATATAACTATATACGGGTATAAGTTCAGGTTGCAAAACCATGTACCCGCCAAATAGATAACAATAAGCCAAAAATGAACGAACACTCCGTTACCCCATAGGGGTGTTTGTAAGAGAAGGCTTATCTGCCAGATCGCAGAGAATCAGAGTTTTGATATACTCACGCCTGTGCCAGACAAAAAATCTTCCACGTTCCTGATCTTCGTCCTGACGATCATTTTTTATGTTTATACACTTCTCCCCTCCCTTGCCTGGGGAGATGGGACAAAATTGCAGGGCGACGTTATCGCAGGGGAATCTTTTATCCTGGCTGAGATGTCACCTGAAGAGTTTTCTCCCGATCCATTTATTTTTTCCAAAGTGGGAGTGGCTGCATGGGATCATCCACTATACATAATCATGGGGAATATATTGGTTCGGTCACTGCCGTTCGTTGATTCTCTTTGGCTGGTCAACTTTATCTCTGCCATATTCGGGGCTGCATCTGTTGCGCTGCTGTTCCTGATCTCCTACCGCTTTACTGAATCTGTATTGGCTTCCTGTTACGCCAGTTTATCTCTGGCTGTTTCCCACACCTTTTGGTGGCATTCTTCCACTCCTGAAGTGTATACATTACTTGTCTTTCTGCTATTAATTAGTTTTTATTTCTTTGACAAATTTGATATAACCGGCAAATATATCTTTCTGGTTTACAGCGCTTTCTTTTTCGGGCTGGCGGCATCGAATCATATACTTGCATTTCTGGCAATACCTGCCTTGGGGTTTCATTTTCTCATCTCCAAAACATATCGCAGCTTCCATATATCTGATCTGAAAAGACTTCTTGCGCCATTTCTCGGATTTCTAGCTGGTTTTTCTGTATACATTATTCAGTTCATTCGAATATCTGCGAACTTTTCTCCCGCTGAGATGATAAGGCTGATGGCTGGTACAACGTTTCTAAGCCAGGTCGGAACATTTTCCCCGATCTTGCTGGGAGAAAGTTTCTTGAGCTATCTGTTCTTTCTCACACTGCAATTTGGTCCAACAGGTTTGATCTTTGGTGTTCTTGGCATACGAAAGATATATCTTGATAAAGATCTGACCTTGAAAAAGATAGTTTCGTTTTTTATTGTGTTTGCTTTGTTTGGAATTTTTTACCGCGTGACGGATCAGTTTACTTTTTTTATTACATCGTACGTGTTTTGGGCAATGTTGATAGGGATCGGTTCGCTCTACGCCTTCAGCTTGATTCCCCAAAAGAAGCATTTTCTACTCTCAAGCATTCTCGGAGCCATGCTCTTCGCGACGCCATTTTTCTATACCACTCTTCCTCTCCTTGCTGAACGAACTGGTTTAAATGATGCAACCATGGGCGTCCCAAAGATAGGGACAGATATTCGTAATGGGTTTGCCTATTATATAAATCCCTACAAGCGCGGAGATTTCAACGCATACAATTTTGGCAGCCAGACCATCTTAAGTCTGGAGCCCAACTCTGTGGTTATTGCCGAATGGTATACAGATACTGATGAATATTTTATCTTTCGTTACTTTACGAAAATTCAAAAATCGCGTTCAGATGTAACCGTGGTTGGCTGGCCAACTGAAGAGCCTTTTTCTTTCAACCCCCAGCTCGTATTCGATGTGATCGAAACTTCGCTTCCTGAGCACCCCGTCTATCTGGCTTCGCTGAGTGAACGGTTCTATGCCGCTTCTAAATTGCTCGAAATGTACTGCATTGTCCCCGAGAATAACTTGTATCGTCTCTATCAAAGAGGAAATGAAAGCCTCCAGTGTTTAGGAAATGATTCGATCACTGAATAAAAGTTTGTATCTCATTTCATAGCCCAATTCCATAAGCGAAATTCCATTTCACGGCTTTGTACTGCCACTGACGATCCATAATTAGGATCAACATCCAAGGATATTAATGTCCAACGTGCAGCTTCCTCTAGATCTGGTCGAGTGGCGCGCAGAATGGCAGGTTCGTTTGGGGTTAAGGAAACATCAAAACTCTCCAAAGGCAGAGATAACCCCATGCCTTGTGCCTTGATGTAGGCCTCTTTACGCGTCCAGCAGGTAAAAAAAGCGGATTCTCTCTGATCGATCGGCAATGCCTCTAACTCGGCAACTTCTGATTTTGAGAAATATTGCTGTGCAATCACATGAGATGATATACCCTGGCGAATACGCTCTACATCCACTCCAACCTTGCTTTTGAGAGTTACAGCTACCAGAGCGAATTCACCAGAATGTGAGAGATTAAATTCCAGATTGTGCTCGTGTAATTCGGGCTTTCCATACTGATTCGTTGAAAAGTTTATCTGACCTGGCTCACAGTGGAGATACTGCGCCAGTATGGCACGTAAACAGCCATGAGTGAGAATGAAGCGATCTCTATCTGCCGGGGAGTGAAAACGTGCAGCGCGTTGAGTTTCATCCACCGAAAGAGTCGCTGCCAGCAGTCTTAATAAGTCGTCTGCCAAATGTAGGTGTACGCGCCAAATATCGACGTGATGCGGTTGCAAATCCAAAACATCAGATGGGTCTGACCAGACGGAATATGAATTATGCTTTTTCATGAAATGATATTGTCCCGGCAACAATAGAAGTTATGATTGATTCTCTGGCGGTGTTGAGGAAGAAATGATCGCCAGAAAAATATTGACATCGAAAGTTGGAATTGGTATGTAATGCCCATCTTTCAAGATGTTCTCGACTCACGCGTGAATCGTCACGTCCACCGAAAGCAGTAATAGGGACATTAAGCGGAAGCTCATCGGTTGCATAATGATAACATTCGATGGCTTCAAAATCAGCTCGCAGCATGGGAAGGATGATTTGCATCACCTCAGGCTGTTGCAATAATTCAGATGGGGTGCCATTGAATTTTTGCACAGCTCCCAGAAATTCTGCATCTGGTAGTTTATGGATGTGTGGATGCGGGGTGGGAAGGTCAGGCGCACCGCAAGCAGAGATAAATAACATAGTAGGTTGTGGAAGGTTATGTTTACGCAGATATCTGGTAAGTTCAAAGGCGGCCAAGCCTCCCATGCTGTGACCAAAAAAAGCAAACGGTTTATCTAATAGAGGTTGAATATACTCTGCAAGTTTTTCGATCAAAGATCTGAGATCGTTGATAGGGGTTTCATTGTGCCTTGAACCCCGCCCAGGGTAATGAGCAGCCCAGCCTTCCATGTAAATGGGGAGTTCGGTAAACCATTTGGCGAACACCGCAGGACCTCCGCCAGCATAAGGGAAGAAAAATATTCGGCTTTCAGCTTCCGCATTGGGGCGCGGGCAAACATACCAATGGTTTGAATGAAGCGCTGATAGACTCACTTAATTTGCCTGACCGTTCTTTGAATGGAAGAGAAGCGGTTGGTGACAGCATCCCATGCCTGGCGGATAAATTCCTTCACAAGTATTGTAGGAGCAAGAAGCAGCGAGTGAGGCTTTTGATTTTCAACACCATCGGGAAACATCTTTTGCAGGCTTGCAAATATTGCATCATCACGTACACCCAATACCATCTCACAGGATGTGGGCAGCCACAGCCAACGAAACCCATGTTTCTCAGCCGTGCGCAGACATGGAAGAATGCCTGACCACCAGAAATCGTGCCATACAAAGATCGTTCCTGAGTGGGTAAAAGGAAGGATCGATTCAAAATCAAGTGTAACTTGGGGGTGGCTATGGTCTCCATCAATAAATATAAGGTCATGTTGATCGGTCTCAACTGCCCATGCTGTGTCAGCCGGTGAACGGCCTTTTTTGTTGACCAGCAAGGTCAACTCCAGTTTGTTTGCCAGTTGACGGGCTACTTTGGCACAATCCTGTCCCTTTCCTTCAACTTCACTATCCAATGTTACAACTTTTTGCCCGCCATGATGCTGCATCATATCGGCAATATAGCAGGATGAAAACCCAAAGGCATTTCCAATGATAAAGGCATGTTGAGGACGAAACTTTTCGATCAGGCGCCCGAATATTGCGCACTCATCCTCTCCAATGCTTATCGGGAGCATCGTACCTGTCAGTACACGGTGCGGACCTCCTCGATTGATCAGGCCATGTTTCCACACTAGTGAAGTTTTTGCCACCTCATGTAGTGCGTTTACAACGCGATGTAAACTCTCAGTCAAGGCAACTCTCCTCTATTATGAAATAGCATTCAAGATACTTGAGAACCATTATCTATTTGCAGGTGATAGCAATCCTGACCTAATGAAATATCTTACATACGTATCAATGAGTTGGTCATCGACCGAAGGGCAGCTGATTGATGACCCTTCCAACCCGGCAAGGGTATTTGACAGATCAAGGCGGGGCAGGCTCAGCCGATCTTTTCCAACCTGATTGATCAATGGAAGAAAGGCGTGAAAAGCCTCCCCAGGAAACTGCTTTGCCAGATTGTAATAATCCGTCTTCCACTGCGCAAACGGAAGCTGCTTCATTGGCACTCCCTTCCGCCCGATCATTTCAAAGACATCGATGAAATTCGACTGCTTCATTGACGAGAGATGGAATGTCTTTCCAAAAGAAGCGGGCTGGCTGGAAATGTGAAGAATGGCATCACTCACAAAATCCACTGGCACAATGCCGCCCATAATTTCAATATCTGGCACCGAACCAAGTTTCAAAATAGCTCGCACAAGGCTATACGTCATATCACTGGTGTTTAAAATGCCCGTGCGGCTGCTGCCAAGAATATTATCTGGCCGGAAGATCGTAATAGGAATGCCGCGTCTCGCCGCAGCTTGCATCAAGCCTTCTGCCACCCATTTGCTTTGACCATACCCTCCAAACGGAACTCCTGCTTCCTCCAGGTTTGTGTTTTCATACCTCAGACCGTTCTCGCGCAAGTCGCCTTTCATAAAGACCGAAAGCGAAGAGACAAAATGGACTGGCTTGATTTTCTTCGCGCTGGCGAGCCGCAATACTTCGTGTGTACTTTCAACATTGACAGGCTTAAGAGCTTGATACGGATACACAAAGTTAACCATGGCGCCATTGTGATAGATAATGTCGATCTCTTTAGCAAGCGATTCGTATGATCTGTCAGAAAGCCCAAAGCGAGGGGAATCCAAATTTCCGAGAACCATGCGAAGGCGCGGAACGAACGTGTCATCCCAAAGTTCATAGTATTCAAGGTTTTTCTTGACCCTGTGTAGAGCATCATCCCCGCTATTGGCACGAACCAGACAATGAATGGAAGCCTGTGTTTTCTCCAGCAGACCTTTGAGAATATAAGCCCCCAAAAATCCTGTTGCGCCGGTTAGCAGAATATGTTTCGGGTTGGAGGTGTACTCATACACAGTGCCATTGACATGGATTACATCATCGAGCACCACTTCACTTTTTAATTCGTCCAGCGTTATTTCACCAAAAGATTGAACATCTGTTGTTGGTAGAGCACGAGCTTCATTGACCGCATTGGCAAGGCCTAATACCGTGGGCGTTTCAAAAAGCCGCACAAGCGGCAGCTTAACTTGAAAGTGTTCCTGCAATTGGAAAATCAACCGCGTAGCGATCA